>JAIOSR010000238.1 GCA_021107495.1 Desulfobacterales bacterium
GAGTGCCCCGGCGAAAGCCAGGCCCTTCCCATCCTTCCCCTGCCTGCAGTTTGTTCCTCGGCTATTACAATGGTACCTTCGGCCGCGCCGCGAGCGGCCAGCCCCTTTAAAAGGGTGTTGGTGGAATCAACGGTTTCGTGAAAAACAATGTTTGGGGCAAAGATAGATCGGCTTAATTTATTGCGGATTATGTTCGGTTGAAGGGACGAGAAATTTTTGTCATCAGTCATTGGGCGTTTTGATATCTATAGCGGTGAGGATTTTGCCGTGGCCGAGCACACTCCTGGCCCGGATCCAGACCTACTTTGCTTCCACAACGAGCAGCGTCAAATCGTCGAAGGAGAGTTCCCCTTTGCACCAGTCATCCACATCATCAACAAGGCATTTAACTAAACCTGCCGCAGTGAGATGACCATTTGTCTCAAGACAGTGCTCGAAACGGTCATGTCCGAATCTTTCACCGTCATAATTCGTCGCATCCGGCAAACCGTCACTATAGAGCACCAGTCGATCATCCGGTTGAAGTTGGAAGCTATGCTCTTTAAGTTCCAAATCCTCCACCATACCCAGGAAACGTCCGGTACTCGTCAAATACTCAACCGGCTGGCCGGGGCGAAACAGCAGGGGCAGCTCATGTCCCGCACGAACATAGGTTAACAGACCGCTCGGCCGGTGCAGCACACCATAAAAAGCCGTTATAAACACATCCATGGAAGGCGCCACCCTCATTAAATACTTATGCACCGATTCGGCCACGACCGACGGCGATAAAGAGCGGCGCGCTTCCGTAAAAAAAAGGGTCCGTGCCACACCCATCAGCATGGCCGCATGTATACCTTTATCTGCCACATCGGCAATTAACAGGCCGACATTTTCGTCATCCAATGGAATAACATCATAGAAATCGCCGCCAACCACCCGCGCCGGCTCCAGATGCGCAACAAAACTATAGTCTGAATACTGTGGCAGATCACCCGGCAATAAACTTTTCTGCACGTCCCCAGCCAGTTTCAACTCATGTTCCATCCTTTTCTTTTCAACCAGCTTTACCTGAGCGGCCTTCAATTCATCATACGCATCCTGTAGCTCTCTATTTATTTCCCGTAGATCATTTATGGCCAGATCATCCAGACGGCGCATCGACGCAAGAATATGTTTCGAAAGTGCAAAAGCCACAATAGGACTTTCTTTTACAAGGCTATTGAATACATCCTTTGTAACCTCCAACACGGTTGTATCACTCATGGTCGTACTGGTAGCCATGCGCGGTCTGTCATCAATCAATCCCACTTCGCCGAAATATTCATTGGGTCCGTGCATACCAAGGAGACGAGATTCACCGTTTTCCAGCTTTTGAGATGAAGCAACACGTCCCTTGACAATAATGTAAAACGTCTCCTCCACCTCACCTTGGTGACACAATTTTGTTTTGGGAGGATAGGTCTTCAAACGGGCCACATCTTTTAAGGTATTGAGTGTGTTTGACTCCAGCTTGTTTTCAAAGGTGTCCTGTAAAATTTGAGTAAAAGCCATTTTTTCACCGGTATTATTTCTCAGAATTATTAATGTTCCAACTCCACCTTCAACTCTCTGGTCATTAGTTCTCTAACTGCCTCTTGAGGATTTTTGCCATTATAAAGGATATGATAAACCTGGTTGCTGATCGGCAGTTCAACTTCCATTTTTTTTCCTAATTCATAGACGGAACGGGCAGTCTTGATGCCCTCCGCCACCATGTTCATGCTCCCGGTAATTTCCTCAAGACTCATACCTTTGCCCATCTTGAGACCCACGGTCCTGTTTCTGCTAAGATCCCCCGTGCAAGTAAGCACAAGGTCTCCAATGCCTGCGAGTCCCGCCAAGGTCAGCGGATTGGCGCCCATGGCCACGCCTAAACGGGTAATTTCGGCCAGACCCCTGGTAATCAGCGCAGCCCTTGCATTATGTCCCATCTGCAACCCGTCGGCCGCACCGGCCCCAATGGCAATGACATTTTTGAGCGCACCGGCAATCTGCACACCGGTCAGGTCCTCGCTGATATAGACCCTGAAGTATTCCGTGTAAAAAAGCTCCTGCAATCTCTCCGCATGGGCCAGATCATGGCAGGCAATGGTTACGGCAGTGGGATATTTTTTGTACACCTCTTTGGCAAAGCTGGGTCCTGCCAGGCAGCCAAACCGTTCCATATAATCATCAGACAGGACACTCTCAGCCACCTGGGACATAATCATCAGGGTCTTGTTTTCAATGCCCTTGGTTGCCGCCATCAGAGACATGCCCGGCTTTAAATAGGGCTTCATCTTGGTAAGCACATCCCTGAAAACATGAGACGGTACCACCAGCAGTACCAGTTCCTTATCACTCAGCGCTTCTTCATACGACAAAACAGGGTTAAGTCCGGGAACCAATTCCATGCCGGGCAGGAAGACCTGATTTACCCGGTTAGTTTTTATCTGGTCAAAAACCTCTTCTTCCCTGACCCACAGGTCTACCTGGTGACCCTTCCCTGCCAACAGGTTGGCAAGGGTCGTTCCCCAGCTCCCGGCTCCGATAACAGCAATTTTGGAAAGTTCATATTTGGTCACAAGCTGTGCCTTTTCCATTATTCCTCTTCCATAAGCCTTGCAACGCCCATCACCTTTTCGTCTTCTCCCAGATTAATCAGCCTGACCCCCTGGGTGTTACGGCCAATCACCGAGATATCCACCACTCTCATCCTTATTATCTTCCCGTGCCCGGTAATTATCATCAATTCATCCTGATCGGTAACCTGATTCGAATATACCACCGGACCATTTCTTTCGGTAGCCTTAATGGTCAGAATACCCTTTCCTCCCCTTGACTGGGTCCGATATTCCTCAGTTCTGGTCCTTTTACCATAACCGTTTTCCGTGACCGTCAGGATGGTAGCGCCTTCCTTCAGAATCTCCATGGCCACCACCTCATCTCCTTTTTCCATCCTTATCCCGATGTTGCCTGCAGCCACCCTTCCCATTCCCCTCAGATCGGACTCGCGGAACCTGATGGATTTACCCTGCCGGGTGGCAAGGAATATATCCTGTTCCCCGCTGGAAACCCTGACACTGATCAGCTCATCCTCCTCCCTGATTTTAAGGGCCACAATACCGCCTGATCTCGGATGGCTGTAAGAATCCAGTTCGGTCTTCTTAACCAGTCCCTTTCTTGAGGCCATGACCACGTACCTGCCCTCCTCAAAGTCCTTGATCGAGAGAATGGTTGCCACGCGTTCCCCCTTTTTCAGGTCCAGGAGGTTGACGATTGCCTTTCCCTTGGACAGGCGCCCGGCCTCGGGCATCTCATGGACTTTCTTCCAGTAGACACGTCCCTTGTTCGTGAAAAAGAGGAAATAATCGTGTGAAGAGGCCACAAACAGGTTCTCCACAAAATCTTCCGCCTTGGGTTTTACACCCGTCATGCCTTTTCCACCCCGGCGCTGTGCCCTGTACAGGCTGATGGGGCTCCTCTTGATATATCCCTGATGGCTGATTGTCACCACCATTTCTTCCTGTGCAATCAGGTCCTCTAAATCAATGTCTCCCTGGTCCTCAAGAATCTCGGTCCTGCGCTCGTCTCCATATTTATCCCGAATCTCCTTTATCTCGTCCTTGATAATCTGGAGCACCATGGCCTGGCTCTCGAGAATCGCCTTGAAGCGGGCTATATTCTTGCTCAGGTCCTGGTATTCGGCATTGATTTTTTCCCTCTCGAGACCCGTCAGCCTTTGTAATCTCATATCCAGAATTGCCTGGGCCTGAAGGTCCGAGAGATCAAAATCCGACATAAGCCTGGCCTTGGCATCCTTGGGGTCGGACGATGACCGTATTAACTCGATCACATCATCCAAAAAATCCAGGGCCTTTTTAAGTCCTTCAAGTATATGTGCCCTCTCTTCCGCCTTCCTGAGATCATAAATGGTCCTTCTTATTATAATTTCCCGGCGATGGGCCACAAAGTGTTCCAAAATTTGCTTTAGCGTCAGGATCTGTGGCCGGCCATTCACAATGGCCAGAAGGATTATTCCGAAAGAGGTCTCCATCTGGGTAAACTTGTACAACCGATTGAGTATTACCAGGGCCTTTCCATCCCTTTTCACTTCTACCACGACCCGCATCCCGTCCCGGTCGGATTCATCCCGAATGTCGGAGATACCATCAATTCTCTTTTCTTTTGTCAACAATGCTATTTTCTCTAAGAGTTTGGCCTTATTCACCTGATACGGTAACTCCGAAACCACAACCCTTTCCCTGCTTTTCCCAACCTTCTCCACAAAGGCCCTGGCCCTGATCTTAATGATACCCCTTCCTGTTCTGTACGCCTCAAAAATTCCCTTTCTTCCCAAGATGAAGCCGGCCGTTGGAAAGTCCGGGCCGGGAACAATCTTCACCAGTTCGTCCTGATCAATGTCAGGTTCATCAATTACCTTTATAATTGCATCACAGATCTCGGTCAGGTTATGCGGCGGGATATTGGTTGCCATGCCCACGGCTATTCCGGAAGATCCGTTCACGAGCAGGTTTGGTATGCTGGTGGGCAGGATAGCAGGTTCTAAAAGGGAGTCATCATAGTTGGGGCTAAAATCAACAGTCTCCTTTTCAATATCCGAAAGAAAATCCTGGGCAAGTCGGGTCATCCTTACTTCCGTGTACCGCATGGCGGCAGGAGGGTCGCCATCCACTGACCCGAAATTTCCCTGGCCGTCTACCAGGGGATATCTCAGAGAGAAGTCCTGGGCCATGCGCACAATAGTGTCATATACCGCGGCGTCACCGTGCGGATGATATTTCCCGATCACGTCGCCTACCACCCTGGCAGACTTCTTAAACGGCCGGTTAAAATAGTTCTTGAGATCTTGCATACCGAACAATACGCGCCTGTGGACCGGCTTCAGGCCATCTCGAATATCGGGCAGGGCCCTTCCTACGATCACACTCATAGAATATTCGAGATAAGATTTTTTCATCTCTTCTTCTATGTTGACGCTATGAGCTTTCAAATCCGAAATCATTATTTATTCTCCATAATACAGCGCTCGAAAATTTTAGCTTATTTTTGGGTAAGATTTTGGACAAAAGGGTGCATTTCTAACTCAAGATTTGGGTTCAAGGTTCAGAGTTCACCGTTCAGGGGTTAAAACCTTTGAACCGTTGAACCCTGAACCTCATAACCCAGACCGACCTGATGTCCAATTTTTGAGCAACACCCTAAAAACGATGGTAATTGCAGTCACTAAATAAATAGTTTTTAAGAGGTCTGCTATATATCCAACTCCGTCACTTCCAATGCGTTATTCTGGATAAATTCCCTTCTGGGCTCCACTTTGTCCCCCATAAGGATAGTGAAGATATCATCGGTTTCAACCAAATCTCCTATCTTCACTTGTAGCAAAGTCCTTTTTTCGGGATCCATGGTCGTCGTCCACAGTTGCGAGGGATTCATTTCTCCAAGGCCCTTATACCTCTGAATACCCAGACCTTTTTTCGCCCTTTCCATAAACTCATTTAAAAGCTGCTGAGCATCATCTATCCTCTTTTTTTCACCGTCTCCTGTGACGGTTACAGCCCCTTTATTCAACCCCTTAAAATCCTTAAATCTTCCCATTAACTGCCTCAGTTCGGGTGAGGACAAAAACTCCCAGTTTACAACGGATGTCTGGCCTCCGTTATGTGTTTCCGTCACAAGAAATTCGTAATATCCATCCTCTTCGTCCTGGTGAATGTCTCTTACCTCAAATCCGTTTTCATTAAGTCTCTCAAAAAGTCCCGTCATAAATGACTCATCTTTAAACAGACCCCTGTCTTTTGGACCCTGGGACGCAAGAAACTCAACAAATCTGGGGCTATAACCCCTTCTTGACAGCTTATTAAGGCTCTCGTAGAATTTTATTACACCATTAAGAAGCCTTGCAAGCTTTTGACCTGAAATCTCTTCATTGTTTTCCAGGATGACTTTTTCTTTATCCGTAATACGCTTTAAAAGAAGTTCATTAAGACCGTCTTCATCTTTGAGATATACCTCTTTTTTTCCTGCCAACACTCTGTAAAGGGGCGGCTGGGCAACATACAAGTAACCGTTGTCTATAAGCTCCGGCATTTGTCTGAAAAAAAACGTCAAAAGCAGCGTCCTGATATGGGCACCGTCAACGTCCGCATCGGTCATGATGATGACCTTGTGGTATCTCAGAGAGTTGATATTATACTCATTATCCCCGATCCCCGTGCCCAGGGCGGTTATCAGGGTCCTAATCTCTTCACTTGATATCATCTTGTCAAAACGGGCCTTTTCTACGTTGAGAATTTTTCCCTTTAACGGTAATATTGCCTGATTTCTCCGGTCCCTTCCCTGTTTTGCAGAACCGCCCGCCGAATCTCCCTCTACAATAAAGATCTCACTATGACTCGGATCCCTTTCCTGACAGTCAGCCAATTTTCCCGGTAATGAGTGATCAAAAAGAACGCCTTTTCGCCTCGCAAGTTCCCTGGCCTTTCTTGCGGCCGCCCTAGCCCTTGCCGCATCAATTACCTTGGAAAGGACTGACTTAATAACCCCTGGATTTTCTTCAAAAAAGCTGCCTAATCCATCATTAACCAAATTTTCAACAAAACCCTTTACATCGCTGTTTCCCAGTTTTGTCTTTGTCTGTCCCTCAAATTGGGGCTCCGGAAGCTTAACGCTTATAACCGCTACCAGCCCTTCCCTCACATCATCTCCGGACAACTTCTCTTTGAAATTTTTTGACAGCTTGGAGTTTTGAAGATACAGATTTATACTCCTGGTCAACGCAGATTTAAACCCAATAAGATGGCTCCCGCCTTCGGTAGTATTAATATTGTTTGCAAAGGTAAATAAACTCTCTTTATATGAATTATTGTACTGTAGTGCTATCTCAATTATCACACGGTTTTTCTCGCCTAAAATATATATAGGTTTTTTGTGAAGGACTTCTTTGTTTTTGTTTATATATTCTACAAATGACTTTATTCCTCCCTCATAAATAAAATCCTTTTTCTTGCCTGTAGTCTCATCCGATATCTTTATTCTTATCCCTTTTGTGAGAAACGACATTTCCCTCATTCTTGTCGCTAAGGTTTCAAAGTCGAATTCAACACTGTTAAAAATAGTTGAATCCGGCATAAAATGTAGTTTTGTTCCTCTTTTTTTTGTCTCACACCTTATTTCAATCTCTCTTTTTGTATGCCCTCTTTCATAGAGTTGGAAAAATATTATACCGTCCCCGTATACTTCCGCTTCAAGGATATCGGATACTCCATTTACCACAGAACAACCC
>JAIOSR010000461.1 GCA_021107495.1 Desulfobacterales bacterium
AAGTCATACAACCTCTGTTTGAGAATTGGAAACACAGATATTATTAGCAGGGGATTTGGATTTAATTGAAAAAGGTGAATTGGGTGCACTAAAAAAGACATAGCGGAAATCAAAAGAGTTTTGAAGGCGCTAATTAAGTCTCTAAAAAACAAACCCTCGAATCCTTGACCCCTTGAATCCTTGGACCCTCTTCTCCAACTAAATTGGAGAAGAACCTAAAAGAAAAACCTTTAAAAAGGAATAATGCAGCCGATGAAGAAACGAATTCTAACGGGGCTTGACCGCATTCGAGAGGGTGAATGGAAAAGGCTTAAAGGGTATAGACTCGGCCTTCTTGCCAACCAGGCATCTCTGGACGGCAAATTGAATACGGCGGGGGAAGTCATTGACCGTTTTCTTCCGGGACAGTTGAAGGCCCTTTTCGGACCCCAGCACGGCTATGGCGGGGAAGATCAGGACAATATGGTCGAAACCGCCCATTCGCACGACAATAGCCTGAACATACCGGTTCTCAGCCTCTATTCGGATACAAGGGAGCCACTCCCCGACATGTTTGAGAAGATAGACATGCTCATCATCGACCTGCAGGACGTGGGCACAAGGGTCTACACCTTTGCCTCCACCATGCTGAACTGCCTCAAGGCCGCGGCGGAACAGGGCAAAAAGGTCCTTGTCTTGGACCGGCCGAATCCCTTGGGGGGAGAGGTCGTGGAAGGCAATCTGCTGCGGCCGGAATTCTATTCCTTTGTCGGGCCTTATAGTCTGCCCATGCGCCACGGGTTGACAATGGGGGAGATGGCACTGATTTTTAATAATGTGTTTGGACTGGATTGTGATCTGGAAATCGTGCCCATGGAAGGGTGGCGCAGGGAGATGTTATGGCATGAAACCGGTCTGAGATGGACCATGCCGTCGCCCAATATGCCCTTTCCGGAGACTGCATTTGTGTATCCGGGGCAGGTGGTCTGGGAAGGGACAAACCTTTCTGAAGGAAGGGGGACATGCCGGCCTTTTGAGATCTTTGGAGCACCCTTTCTGGACACAAAAGCCGTTAAACAGGCATTAGAACCTGAATTCATAGGGGGATGTTATTTACAGGAATATCTCTTTCGACCCACTTTTCATAAATGGGAAAACCGGCTTTGCCGCGGATTCATGATACATGTCCTTGATCCCCATGTTTACCGGCCTTATTTTACCTCAATCGCACTCTTGTCGGCAGTGATGGATATCCACCGGGATGACTTTGAATGGAAACAACCCCCTTATGAATATGAGTACAAAAAAAAGCCCATTGACATGATAATGGGCGATCCATCACTCCGGCATGACTTGAAGGCCGGTGCTTCTCTTTCCCTCATAAAAGAAAAATGGCTGGCGGACCTTGAATCCTTTGTCTCTTGGAGAAGGCCATCCCTGATCTATTAATAAATCCTCATAGGTCTGGGGCTGTATTTTATCAGGCGTCTTAGCTAATACCTTTATTAGGCTCCGGGCAATGTCAGGTGGATGGTTGACAGGAACTTCCTAGGGCCTTTAGTAGATTTTCGCCTAATTTGACATATTCCGCGCCGAGTTTGTCTAAAATATGTCTTTTTCCGTTCTCGGAGTTTAGGCTCATGATAAGAAGCTCCCGGATCAACTTCCGCTCATCTTTGTTAACCATCAATAAGGCGGCAGTCCTGTCGCTCAAATCAAGATTAGCATCAATTTTTGCGTTATCGGCGCTCATTTATTATTTTTTTTGTCCCCCACTGATCCACCGGTCAATCGCTTCCTTGTCGAATCGCCACACTCTTCCGATCCGGATTGCGGGAATCTTTCCTTCAGCAGCATATTTACATATAGTGATTTCATGTAATTTCAGATACTTCGCGACTTCTTTGGTTGTCAATATCTCGGGCATAATACTCTCCTTACTGTTTAATAAAAATCTCACTGACTTCATGACATTCTTAAGAATGTCTGGTAACCATTTAGATTTAATCTTAATACCTAAGGGCTTTAAAGTCAACAACAAATCTGTTATTAGTAAATAAAAAGATCTTAACCTTTGCTATTTGATTTTCATTACAGTTTTCCAAGCTCTATTCTGAAAAATTAAGGATAAAGTGTAGTTATGAGACCCCTGAAAATTATTCTCATCATCATCCTCGCAACCGTATGTCTTTCATTAACGGCAGCAGGCTACCACAGGGTCAAATTCGTTTACGACGGAGATACCATACTCCTCGATAACAAGAAAAAGGTGAGATACTTAGGAATCAACACCCCTGAGATAGATCATAAGGGTGGAAAAAGTGAATTCATGGCCCATGCGGCGAGGAATTTTAACATCCAACTTGTTAAAGGGGCACGGGTTAGCCTGGAATTTGACAATGAAAAGAAAGACCGATATGGAAGACTCCTGGCTTACGTGTTCTTGGAAAACGGCGAGATGGTGAATGCCCTTCTGGTAAGAAAAGGTATGGCCCATGTATTACTCAATAACCAGGGTCTGAAATATGGTGATCTTCTCCTCAATTCCCAGCAAAAGGCCATGAAAGAGAAGCTGGGTATCTGGAGCAGGCCTTGCAAAGGGAATGAGAAATTCTATTTGGGAAACCGGAATTCCTATCGGTTTCATCGGCCTGGCTGTCGCTATGCCAAAAAGATTTCTCGCAAAAATGGTATACGGTTTAAATCCCGTTATGAAGCCTTCCGGGCAGGATACAGTCCGTGCAAGCGGTGCATGCCATGAAACCCGGCTTGGGGTCTATATTTTAGGTTCTTCTCCCAATTAGTTGGGCGAAAGGGTCCAAGGGGTCCAGGATTCAAGGATTCAAGTGTTTGTTTTCCAGGGATTTGATCATAGCTTTCAGCATTCTATCGACATCCCCGATCTCATCTCTTAATTCCTGAAGCCTCTCTTTCCCACATAACCCAAGTCACCAGATATCATCGTTTGGGTTTCCAATTCACAGACTGAACCAT
>JAIOSR010000104.1 GCA_021107495.1 Desulfobacterales bacterium
AAGGGGCTGTTGAATGAAAATAGAGATTGGGATGGGCTGCCAAAATATGTAGATGTTTTGAATAGAGCAAGTAAACGCCAAACCCAAGTATCACTATTATATGAAGAAACCAGATGATATAATACAGGGTGAGGGCATTCTCTTCTAATCCCATATGCATGAACATTTTAGAAAAGGCTATTCCTATAAATGCCCAGTCAGCGAAAGGCTGGTCTTCGGCCAAAAATCGAAACCCTTCGACCGAAAATCCGATGATCATAAGGCAGGATATAAGCACCATGATGATTGCGGCGCCTTTAGACATAATAGGCTCCAGCCTTTCAGCCCTTACTACATAACGTCTTATTGCCGCCCAGACCAACGCCAAGATAACTACCACACCTGCAATATCAAGCAATAAAGAGAATAGGTTATTAAATACCGAACCGAAAAGAGCCGGGGATAATTTTTCATGGAATGCTTCTGTAAAGTGGAAACCATAGCTGACAACAAAAAAGCAGAACCCATAAAATATGCATGCATGTCCCAGTCCGGACCGGTCCTTTATTGTTACATTTTTGAGGACGCACCGCTGCAGCAGAACCTGCCCCAGAGCATGTCCCAGCCGCGCGGCCGGATTCTCGAACCTGTTTTCAGCCTTTCCCAGTTTAAGAAGGCTTATCAGGAATTTTGCCCTCGGAATAAAAGCATAAGCGGTAATGCCTATGAGCAATAATAGAAATATTTTGCCTGTCATCGGTAACATTTGTTTGCCTCCTTTCGGTTGACACAGAATAATTGCATCCGTCGAAATAAGGGAACTATCTCAGGCCTGCCACCGCCTGCGAGATGTTAAAACAAAAGCCACCCATTCTTTCAAAGGCAGTGATTGAATTCACGAAAATCAGACCCGGATCGACGGTACAGACGCCGCTCTGAAGCCGTATAAGGTGACTCTCTCTAATCTTTTCAACTATGCGCTTGACGTTGACATCAAGTTCCTGGGCTTTTGCCATTATCTCTTTGTCTTCACGTTTTATGGAATCGACTACAAGGGTTACGTATTTCCGGATCTCATTGGATATCCCTTCATACTCACTCAGGGCCTCATCTGACAGATACAGACCCTGTTCAATAAACTCCGATATCAGTTCTGCAATATTTTCCGTGGCATCGCCGATTCTTTCTATATTGTTGGTCATTCGAATCAGGGACCGAACTTCCCTGGATTCTTCTAAACTGATATTGCCCTGCATCACCCTAACAAGAAACATGGTGATTTCTCTTTGAAGAATATCGAGGGTGTCTTCCCTTTTTCTCCATTTGGATAATTGCTTGATACTCCGTTCCTTGAGGCAAATAATAACATCATCATACATTGTCTGGACTGCTTCACCCATTCTTATTATCTCTAAACCGGCCTGTGCTAAGGCCACGGAAGGGACTTCAACAAACTTTAAATCCACATACTTTATGTGGTGGAGGTCATCCATGTCTTTCTTTGCCTTATCATATGGGGTAAGCCATGTGGCCACTTTTACCAGGTACGGTAAAAACATGAGGAAAAAAAACGCATTGGCCACATTGAACACGGTATGGGAATTGGCAATATACCTCCCAATGTTAGGTCTTTCTCCGTCAATCATAAGATCGGGCGGTCCCATATGCATAACGAAACCTGAGATCCATAGAACCATCTTTAAAAAAAGCGGGAAAATGAGGATAATGAAAAAAACACCGACTACATTAAACAGTGTATGGGCCCGGGCCGTCCGATGAGCGTTAATACTCGCACCTATACTGGCCAGCTCAGCCGTAATAGTAGTGCCGATATTATCACCCAAAATCAGGGCTACACTTGCCTCAAAATTCAACAGTCCCTGGCTGGCAAGGGCCATGGTAATTCCCACTGTAGCGCTCGAACTCTGGACGGTCATTGTGAGAGCGGTTCCCGCCAGTATGCACAGAAAGATACCAACCGGACCATCGGCATTAAATCTGGTGAAAAGGGTGATAAAGGCCGGCTCGTGTCTTAAGGGGGCAAACCCGGCCTTCATTGTAGCCAGACCGTAAAACACCAACCCAAAACCCAAAAGGACATCTCCAACATAAATCCATTTTCGCTTGCCCACAAAAAATTTCAGGAAGACACCCGCTGCTATGGCAGGCAAGGCATACGCACTGATCTTGAATGCAATCAATTGCGCGGTTACCGTTGTCCCTATGTTGGCACCTAAGATGATACCAATTGCCTGAGCCAGATTTATCAGACCGGCATCCACGAAGCTTACAAGCATAACCGTTGTGGCGCTCGAACTCTGAACAATGCTGGTCACAAGGATCCCTGTTCCGCAACCAATAAAGCGGTTATTGGATACCACGCTCAAAATCCAACGCATCTTTTTTCCGGCGACTTTTTGTAATCCTTCGGACATTATTTTCATTCCGAAGAGGAAAAGTCCTAAGCCACCGAGGGTTTGAAAAATAACCGTCATTGGAACTCTGCTCCGCTTTTATTTTCCCTATCCGGCTTTCTGCGTGAAGGGGGTGCCGAATCAATCATCATGGCCGAATTGAGGATTTTGATTCCGTCATTACCGGAATACGAATTCTGAAAGTTGTACCTTTATCTACAATGCTTTCCACATCGATGTTCCCATGATGGGCCTCAACAACTCCTTTTACAATAGCAAGGCCAAGTCCCGTGCCGGTAACCTGACGTGTCTTAGGGTGCTTCACCCGATAGAACTTATCGAAAATCTTGGGAAGTTCTTCCGAAGAGATACCTACCCCCGTATCCGC
>JAIOSR010000178.1 GCA_021107495.1 Desulfobacterales bacterium
CCCCGGCAAAGGACCTCGTCTACATGGGAAACAACCCCTTCAACGGTAATATTTTCCTTTGACAGCACAACAGAAGCCCTTGAGGCCGCCGCCTTGGCCTGGGAAATACTCTCCTCAATGGGCTTTGGGTAGTGAGCCATGCCGGCTAAGAAAATGCCCGCTGTTGCGAATTCAACCGGTCTCAGCTTGGCGTGGGCCTCCATGAAAAACCCGTCCTCATTAAGCGACAGCTTGAACATCTGGGCAAGGCCTGCATTGTCGCGAGGCACGATGGCCGAGGCCAGTACAACGAGATCGGCATTGATCAGTATATCCCGGTCTAATATATGATCTTTGACGGTTACGGAGATGGCGTCACTCCCTTTTTCAAGGGCCGGTTTTTGTTCAAGGCCGTATCTGACAAATATAACGCCCCGGTTCCTTGCCTCCCTGTAAAGCCCCTCTCTCTGTCCATAGGTACGGATATCCCTGTAAAGGACATACACATCCGTTTCCGGGTTCATCTCTTTTAATTGCAGGGCGGATTTCATGGTGTGGGTACAACACACCTTTGAACAATAAGGTCTTTCCTGTTCCCTCGATCCGACACACTGAATAAAGACGGCGGTTTTTGCGTCCGTGACCTTCTTGTCTTCATCTTTTATGGCCGCATCCAGTTCCAGGTGGGTCAGGACCCTGTCGTCTTCGCCATAGAGGTATTCCGTCGGCTTGTGTTCCTCGGCGCCCACGGCCATGACCACTGCCCCGTGTTTAAGGGGTATCTCAGAGCCGTTTTGCGAAATGGTCGTTTCAAAATTCCCTACGAACCCTTCAGCCTCCTTGATTGAAGATCCGGTGTAAGTCTCGATCAGGGAGTGGTTTTCCACTTTTTTGATCATCTCCCTGAGATTTTCGGAAACATCCTCTCCCTGCCAGGTGTCAATGAGTTTAAGGGCATTCCCGCCCAATTTATCAGACTGCTCAACCAGATAGGTGTGATAACCCTGGTCGGCCAGGCCGAGGGCCGCGGTCATACCCGCCATGCCACCACCGATAACGAGGGCCTTGTTGTCCACCGAAATCGAGGGCTGTGGTAACGGTTGTATCAACTGGGCCCTTGCAACGGACATCCTTACCAGGTCTTTTGATTTTTCTGTTGCCTTGTCTTTTTCTTTTGAATGGACCCAGGAACACTGGTTCCGAATATTAGCCATCTCGAAGAGGTACTTATTCAAACCCGCATCTTTGAGGGTCTCCCGAAACAGGGCCTCATGTGTTATGGGCGTGCAGGCGGCCACTACGACCCGGTTTAGTCCTTCCCTTTCAATGACCTCTCTTATTTTATCCTGGGTGTCCTGGGAGCAGGTAAACAGGTTTTCTTCCACGTAGGTAACACCGGGTAGCGTTCTGGCATATTCTGCGACCTCAGGCACATCCACTGTGCCACCTATGTTGGTGCCGCAGTTACACACAAACACCCCGATACGCGGCTCTTCGGAACTCACGTCCCTTTCTTCGGGATATTTCCTTTCCTTGACCATCTCACCCTTGGCGGCAGAGAGGTCTCCCTTGGCATCACAGGCCGCGGCACTTGCCTCCATAACGGAATAGGGGATATCTTTTGGCTCCTGAAAGGCGCCGCACACATAAATACCCTCACGGGAGGTCTCAACAGGGCTGAAGCTGCCGGTTTTGACAAAGTGATCCTGATCCAGTTCAATGTCCATGCGCTCCGCCAATTCCACAAGGGCTTTGGGGGTTTCAAGACCAACCGATAGGACAATCATATCAAATGTTTCTATTTGGATATTGCCCTTTTCATCGACATATTGGATGCTCAGATCATGGGTTTTTGGATCCTCATCAATGGTGTGAATCCTGGAGCGAATGAACCTGACCCCGGCCTCATCCCTGGCACGATTGTAATACCTGTCAAAATCCTTTCCATGTGTGCGCATATCCATGAAAAAGATGGCCGTGTCCAGGTCTGTTCCGCCATGCTCCTTGGCAATCACGGCCTCCTTGATGGCGTACATGCAGCAGACGGATGAGCAATAGGAGTGATCGCACTGGTTTATGTCCCTGGAGCCCACGCACTGGAAAAAGCCAATCTTTTTCGGTTCCTTCTCATCAGACGGCCTCGATAAATGGCCCTGATAAGGGCCGGTGGCGCTCAGGATGCGCTCAAACTCCATGCTGGTTACAACGTTGGGGTAGGATGCATACTGATAGGTATCGAAACGGCTGGGGTCAAATGCCTCAAATCCGGGGGCTAATATCACAGAGCCCACATCAATGGATACGGTTTTTTGCTGTTCTCGGTGTGTCTCAAAGGTAACGGCCTGGGCCTTACATGCCTTCACGCACTCGTAACATTCACAACATCCACCGCAATTGAGGCAACGGCCTGCCTCGGCCTTTGCCGAATCTTCATCCACAAGGAGATTGACCTCATCGAATCCGGAAAGCCTCTTATCAACCGGGAGTGTGGGTGGTTTCATTCGATTCATGGTTGGTTCATCGTCCCTGATCTCCAACCAGTTGGTCCCTATGGGGGGCTCCTCCTGCCATTCCTTGGGCAGTTCCTCCCCCTGTAAATACTTGGCAATATATCCGGCCGCCCTTTTCCCGGCGTCGACGGCCTCAATAACCGTTGCAGGTCCGGTAACTACATCCCCGCCGGCAAATATCCAGGGCACGGTGGTTTGTAGAGTCTCGGGATTGACCGTCAGGAGATTCCACCTGGACACCTCCATATCCAGATCTTTCCCAAGGAGATCAAGGTCCGGTTCCTGGCCGATGGCCGGGATGATATGTTCGGCTTCAATAAAGAATTCAGAGCCCTCTACCGGGACAGGCTTTCTCCTGCCCGTCGTATCGGGTTCGGTCAGACGGGTGCGAATGCATTCAATGCCCGTAACCTTCCCATTTTCATCAGAGATTTTTAAGGGGGCCACCAGAAAATTGATTTTTATTCCTTCCTTTTGAGCCTCCTCTATCTCTTCGGGTTCGGCCAACATTTCCGGCAGGGAACGCCGATAAATTATATGGGCCTCGTCCGCGCCTAATCGAAGCGCGACCCGCGCGCCATCCAGAGCAGAATGGCCGCCACCGATAATTATCGCAGCCCCTTTGAGTTTTTTCAGGTTCCCGAGATGAACGTCCCTCAGAAAGGATGTGACATCATAAACCCCTTCGGCCTCCTCACCCTGAATACGAAGCTTAAGGCCCTTC
>JAIOSR010000229.1 GCA_021107495.1 Desulfobacterales bacterium
GAGATTACTTCCCAGAACCATGGTTTTTGCGTGGACATGGAATCCCTGCAAGACCCGGATATTGAATTGAGCCACATCAACCTTAATGATAACACCTTAGAAGGGATCATTCATAAGAAGATTCCTCTCTTTTCGGTCCAGTACCATCCCGAGGCATCACCGGGTCCCCATGATGCGACGTATTTGTTTGATAGATTTATTGAGATGATGGAATAACGTAATAGCTCAATAAGTAGCGGCGTTAGTCCATAATGGCGGGGCATGCGGATCTCTTTTCAAAGAGGCGCATTTTTATCAGGGGCATCCATCCCTTTCACAGGGTTGTCTTCAAGCAGTACACCGCAGTAAGGACATTCGGAGGCTGATTTAATGATTTTTGATTTACAGAAAGGACAGTCTTTCAGGGCCGAGTCCACGGCATCTTCCCAGACCACAACAGCGGCACTTTTTTCGCGCACTTTTCCACCCGTTCCCTTCCCTGTTAAAAGGCAATAAAGTGCTAATGTCCCGAACAGGATAACGAACACCCATGCTATTGGGGCTTTGAAGCCGACAACGGCAGATAATAGAGTAAGGATAATGAAAGCATTTTTCATTTGACAACGTTGATGGACTCGTAAAAAGTGCATCAATCTTCAATTTTCAATCGTCAATCGTCAATTTCCCTCACAGTCCCATAAATTTTGCCGCAATTCCTTTCATGATTTCACTGGTGCCGGCAAAGATAGACATAACACGCGTATCCCGCCAGGCCCGGGCAATAGGATACTCCTCGCAATACCCATACCCGCCGTGCAACTGCATACACTGATCGGCCACGCGCATGGCCATCTCCGTTGTCCAGTACTTGGCCATGGACACGTCCACCACAACGTTTTTTCCTTCCATATGGTCCATGATCAGCTTGTCCAAGAATGTACGGCCTAACTTGACCTCCGTGGCCATCTCGACGATCTTGAACTGGGTGTTCTGGAATTTGGAAATGGGCCGGCCGAATGCGGTCCTCTCCTTGCAATATTGAATGGTGATCTCAAGCATATACTCGGCCCCGGCCACGGCCCCGATACAGCACATGAGACGCTCCTGCTGGAGCTTTTCCATAAGCATCATAAATCCGGAGCCCTTCCGGCCCAATCGATTTCCCTTGGGGATGCGGCAATCACTGAAGAAAAGTTCGGCAGTGTCCTGGCTGTGCCATCCTACCTTTTTAATGTTCTTTCCCTTTTCAAAACCGGTAGTTCCTTCTTCCACTAAATAAAGGTCAAGGGCCTGGTAAGGATTTTCCACAGAAGGATCTCTGGCCGCCAGGACTACGAGACCGCAATTGATACCGTTACTTATAAAGGTTTTCTGCCCGTTAACGACCACCTCATTCCCGTCCTCCACTGCAGAGGTCCTGATGGCCGCCAGGTCGCTTCCCGTGTTGGGCTCGGTCATTGCAACGGCTGTGATAATTTCCCCCGAAATACACCCGGGCAGGTATTTTTTCTTCAGTTCCTCCGAGGCAAAAGAATTGATATAAGGGACCACCACATCACTATGGAGCGGCGCGGCCAGCCCCGTGTGATTGGTTTTGCTTAATTCCTCCGTCAAAATTACCGAATAGAGGAAGTCCGCACCGGCCCCTCCGTATTCCTCGGCCAGGTTCATGCACAAAAAGCCCTGTTCTCCCATCTTTCGCCAGATGCTCTTAGGCACAATACCCGCCTCCTCCCATTCTTCCACGTAGGGAATCACTTCTTTTTCAAAAAACTTTCTGATTGCCTGTCTAAATATCCTGTGTTCTTCGGTATATTGTATAATGTCCATGATATTCCTTCTCTTCCCGGCACCTTGCGCCTTTTGCCCTACGCCCTATTCATACTCCCCGATTATTGCAATGCTGCATACATTCATTGCGGGAAACCCTCCCAAATTGTGGGTAAGACCGTACCTGGGATTTTCGAGCTGTCTTTCCCCTGCCCTGCCGTTCAGTTGCAGATACATCTCATAGAGCATGCGCAATCCGGATGCGCCTATGGGATGGCCAAAGCATTTTAACCCACCGTCTACCTGGGCGGGTATTTTACCGTCCCTGTTGTAGAAGCCGTCCATAACGTCCCGCCAGGCATTTCCCCTTTCTGAAATGTGCAGGTCTTCATAGGTGACCAACTCGGTGATGGAAAAGCAGTCGTGAAGTTCCATCATACTGATCTCTTCCCGGGGATTGGTAATGCCGGCTTCTTCATATACCTTTGTACTGCACCGGTTCGTTGTCATGAAATGGTCCCCGTCCCAGTCGTTGTAGCCCATTTCCTCCCCGCTGCTGAGGGCCAATTGCAGGCCCTTGACGGTAATAGGGTTCTTTATGCCCATGTCTTTAGCCCTTTCCACGGTGGTCACAATAGCGCACGCCGACCCGTCGCTCACGCCGCAGCAGTCAAAAAGGCCAAGCGGGTGGGCGATGATTGGGGCTGCCATAACCTGATCAATGGTCACGGCCTTTCTCAAATGGGCCTTGGGATTGAGCACACCGTTTGCGTGACTCTTTACCGAGACCTGGGCCATGGCCCGCTTGAGGTCATGGTCCTGGACATTGTGCTTGGCAGTATAGGCCGAGGCTAATTGCGCAAAGGCGCCCGGCGCGGTCATATTGGGATTGCATAACCAGTGTAGCGATCCGATGTTGGATCCCACCATGCTGGGCAGACCCCCGAACCCGGTATCCTTCAACTTCTCCACACCCAAGGCCAGACAGGTGTCATAGGCCCCTGAGGCCACCGCATATACCGCGCCTCGAAACGCCTCGGTACCGCTTGCGCAGAAGTTTTCCGTCCTCGTGACCGGAATAAACGGGAGCCTAAGGGTCATGGACAACGCCAGGGCGCTCTTCCCCACGTTGATCTCATCATAGCATGTGCCCAGCCAGGCCGCCTGGATCTCGTTCCTGTCAATCCCGGCATCGTCTAAGCACTCGGTAAAGGCCTCCACCATGAGTTCCTCGCCTCCCATATCCCACCTTTCGCCAAACTTGGTGCAGCCCATACCGATAATCGCTACCTTATCTTTGATTCCTGTGGCCATAGCCTTATCCTCCTCTTTTAAAATCGCGAGGCGATTTTAAAATTTAAACAGCTTCTCTATAAGCTGCGACTTCATCACGTCTCCTTCGATCTTCAGCTTGCCCGAGGTGAAGGCCGACATGGCGTTCAGCTCGCCCGTAATCAGCTTTACAAAATCATCAGCAGCCATCTTTATGGTCGTGGTAGGGCTTGCTGCCGATCCTTCGATGACCTTGCAGGTCCCGTCCTTTACAGTGGCATGCCACGACCCGCCGTCCCCGCCTGAGATATCGAACTGAAACACCACGTCCACACCAGCGGCCTTTTCTACCTGGAATGCATCCGGCATGCCTATAAAAACATCCTTGACCGAAAGTTTTCCTGTAGGCTCAGGTCCTTCCTCTTTCTTTTTCGGATTGAACGCCTCCAGCATGGGGCCAAAGGCTGCCGTGGTGTTCGGGAACTCCTGCGTGCCTGAGAAATCATTCATTGCATCCCAGTTCCTGTGTATATCTTCCAATGTGGGCGGTTTTGTGCCGTCGCCGATAACCGTTCCCGGTCCC
>JAIOSR010000548.1 GCA_021107495.1 Desulfobacterales bacterium
AGCAGCTACTGCGGAGGACGGGCTGCGGAGGACGGGCGCGCTATCAGCAGACCGATACAGACCGTTTTCATTGGAGTCTGCGCAAATAGCGTAGGGCTGGGTTGCAGGTTATGAGTTTGCTTTTGAACTTTTTTGGCGTGGAAACATCTCTAGATAAAGACTAAACAGGAGAATCAATTTTGGCACAAATTATGACAACCAAAGAAATGGCGAAGTACTTAAAATTGCATCAAATAACAATATGCAAATTATCCAAAGAAGGTAAAATCCCTGCGATTCAAATTGGTAGGGTATGGCGATTTGACAAAGAGGCCATTGATAAATGGATCGCCAAAGGCTAAAATAAATAATGCAAGACGGTCTTCATTGGGAGGATCAGAATGGAAAATGTTTTGGTTAACAATACGGTCAGAAAAATAAGGGAGAAACTCCTCATGAGTAAGGCGGAGCTTGCCAGGAACGCAGGTGTTTCCCCATTGACTATTGATAGGATTGAGAAAGGTATGAGTTGTCGGATTGAGACCAAAAGAAAGATTTTATTGGCCTTTGGATATGACCTCTCTGACAAGGGCTTGATTTTCAAAAATGCTTAATGATCTTGCCGGATGGAATGATCGACCCTTTTTTACCCCTATAACTTTTCACTTTAAACTCGATCCAATTCAGACAGTACACTCTCAAGATCTCAGATTATAAGCTCACGAGGGCGGACCTTGAATCCTTAGACCCTTTTCTCCAATTAAATTGGATAATAATCAAAATTTCTAACACATATAAAACAAAAAGAGGAGTAATAATGAACGAAGGTACACGGAATCAATTAGAAGCAAAACTTAAGAAGATGCTTAATCACCTTAATTACCTTGATCAAGCCAAAGCTAAAAAAAAGCAGCCAATACCTCAAGCAGGTAGCGGCAATATTATTCGCCGAAGGGCGGGTGAAAAAGAAAAGCGTTTTTCTACCTGCACATAACCCATATTGTGCGCCGCGGCGGAGGGATAACGGGGCCTATAAAACCATTGCGAAACGGAAGAACAAAGGTGTCAGGTTTCCATTTTATTTTCTATAATTAATAAGGAGGACCATGGCGAAGCGTAATATCCATAGTTATCAAAAGGTACAGAAGGAGCTTAAGCGAAAGAAAAAAGCGAAGGAAAAGCTGGCCCGCAGGCAGGGGAAAAATGATAAGGGTATAGACGACGTTGAACAGGAAAAGGATTCCGATTGATCGGCGCGATATATTTTATGTGTATGAGGGAGGAGTTGGTGATGTCTCTTACAATAGAAAAATGAAGTGATGTGGAGGCGGATCGGGATGAAGGATTTGATTGCATTCATAGCGAAGGCGATAGTGGCTAACCCGGAGGATGTGGTGGTCACGGAAATTGAGGGAACCCGGATGTCTGTAATTGAACTGAGAGTTGCCAAGGAAGACATTGGAAAAATAATTGGGAAGCAAGGGAGTACGGTTGTGGCGATAAGAACTATCCTAAGCGCTGCCTCCATGAAACTGAAGAAACGATGTATCCTGGAGATACTGGATTAAAATCCTTATAGACAGTTGTAGCTACAAGAGGAAGGCAATATGAATGTAAGTGAACCGTCTCAAAACAGGCTTGCCGTGCTTATTGACGCAGACAACGCACAGCCCTCAATCACGGAGGGTCTCTTATCAGAAGTCGCCAAGTACGGCGTTTCAAGTGTGAAACGTATTTATGGTGACTGGACTACACCGAGCCTGACCGGATGGAAGTCCGTCCTGCTGGAACATTCGATCCAGCCGATTCAACAGTTCCGCTATACTGTGGGAAAAAATGCGACAGACAGTGCAATGATAATAGATGCAATGGACTTGCTCTATACGAAACGTTTTGACGGATTCTGCCTTGTATCCAGTGACAGCGATTTCACTCGTCTCGCCTCCCGGATTAGAGAGGAAGGCCTGCTCGTGTACGGATTTGGAGAGAAGAAGACTCCAAAACCTTTTGTATCCGCATGCGACAAATTCATTTTCACTGAAGTTCTCAGGTTCCAGGAGGATGTTGGGTCGGCGGTCAAACCCAAAACGGCAAATGAACTTAAAAGAGACACCAAATTGGTAGTCTTTCTCAGAAGTGCCCTTGAGGCGGCTTCCGACGATAGTGGGTGGGCTCATTTGGCTGCTGTGGGCAGTAATATTGCCAAGCAGGCCCCGGAGTTCGACCCTCGAAACTATGGCTTCAGCAAGCTTGGGGAACTCGCCGTAGCCACCAAACTCTTCGATGTCGATGAAAGGGTCCAGCGTGACGGCCATTCCAAATCAATCTACATTCCAGACATGCGCATGAAGACCAAGAAATAAATGAAAAGTCCGGATACCTTGCCGGTAACACATCCCTTGGGAATTAGTTCCCAATCTCTTCAACCCTATCTCTGATGCAGGCCACCAGAGTCTCAAGTTCTGACTTTTTCAGTTGCAGCAGAAAACTCAGGTCAGCTTCCGTCTTCAGTATGCCTTGAACAATCTCAATTAGTTTTTCTTTGGTCATGAAAGAATTAAATAGTCCAAAACGGTTCTTGAGTCAATAGAGTCGAAAAAAGGGTCAAGCGCGAATGTTTACCCATGTTGTTGAGGCCCTTTTTTCTGTTTAAAAACAAACGAATAAGTTGACACTACCTGTGAACCCGTATATTAAAAGCATTACCTACACCCAATATAAATTTCTTGAAAGGAGATTACTATGGCTGCAAGAAAGACCACCAGAAAGGCGAAAGCCAAAAATGCAACCCCCACACGGAAGATAACCGCGGTGAAAAAACCCATGACTAAATCCGTTATAATGGCTGAAGTTGCGTAGAACACCGGGCTGACCAAGAAACAGGTATCCTCGGTGTTCGATGAATTGACCATTCTGGTTGAGCGTCACATTAAACCGCGCAGTTCCAAACAATTTATACTGCCGGGGCTTCTGAAGATTGAAGTCAAACGCAAACCTGCAACCAAGGCTCGCAAAGGTACCAACCCGTTCACCGGGGAAGAGATGATGTTCAAGGCGAAACCGGCCCGGGATATTGTAAAGATCCGTCCATTGAAGAAGGTGAAGGATATGGTTGGTTGAAAGGCGGGCGACAATCGGTTTTATTGTGAGAAGGCGGGTCTATGGCTCGCCTTTTTTATGTTGGCCTTACTCATTAATCTTGTCTTTCAAAACCGGGGAACATCTAAATGATACCACCCTTCTTGATTCAAGCGTCAGGTCCTCACCGGTATGTGGATTCCTTCCTCTCCGATTGCCTTTTTCTTTTACATAGAATTTCCCGAAACCGCTGATGAGGACACCTTCCCCGCTTTCCAATGTTGTTTTGATAATCTCTAAAACGGATTCAAACAGCTCGCCGGATTTGGTCTTGGAAAGGTCGATTTGCGCCCGGATAGAATTTACGATGTGATCTTTCGTGAGGGACATTGGTCGGAACTCCTTTGTATTGGGGGTCTCTTAGTCGATTTCTTTAATGTGCAATATATCTACGGACCCCGTCAAGCCCGTAGGTATGGATTCCGCAGGAAAACCCAAGATTTTTTCAAAGGTTTTCGAAAAACCGGTCTAAAACTATGCCCCGCCATTATGGACTAACGACGCTACTTATTGAGATATTAAAACCGGGATATAAATACATCAAGAATGGAAAGAAATACACAAAAAAGGAAAAATAGGGTATATTAAAGCGGCTCTGTAAGTGTCTCCCAACAAGGGTGAGATTGTGTCCTGTGAGGTGTATTGATGTTATGATAGCCCTGGCTATTGAAGTGGCTGTAAGAGCTCATCAAAATCAGGTTCGAAAAGGAACGGATATCCCTTACGTCATTCATCCTCTGGCCGTGGGTATCATTCTTGCTAAAGCAGGCTGTTCTGATGATGTAATTATTGCCGGTATTCTTCACGACACAGTCGAGGATACCTCCATCACATTGGACTACCTTCAAAATATATTTGGCGAGAAAGTTTCTACGATTGTGGAAGGGGTCTCCGAACCGGATAAATCATTGCCATGGGAGGAGCGTAAGAGACACACCCATGATTTCCTGAAGCGGGCGTCCCCGGAGGTCAAGTTTGTGGCGCTGGCGGACAAACTCAACAACATAAGTGCCACTGCATCAGATTACCTGGAGACAGGCGAAGAACTCTGGAAGAGATTCAACCGGGGCAGAGAACCGCAGAAATGGTATTATCAAGGTCTGGTGCAGGTCCTCCGTGACGATTCTGCTGATGAGGCATATCAAATCCTCCATGAACAGTTCGCGCAGGAGGTCAGCGGGGTTTTCGTGAACGAAAAATAAGACAGGGGACATGGGAAAGGAGATCGAGAGAAAGTTTCCGGTCAACATCGCAAACAAAAGAAATTAATGGAGGATAAAATGGAGCTGAAAAATAAAAAAGTCGTGATTCCGGTTGAAAACATGTTCAACGACCTGGAATTCTGGTACCCCTTTTACAGGTTGAA
>JAIOSR010000250.1 GCA_021107495.1 Desulfobacterales bacterium
GCCGCCTTTTCTTTATCCACAACCAGATTGAACCGGACCTGCTTCCCTTCCATGTACCAATCCGTATCTACCACCCCGGGCGTCTCTTCAAAAACCTTGACAACCTCTTCAGCTATCTGCCGTTGTCGCTCATAGTCGGGTCCGTAAATTTCGGCAACGAGTGTGGATAGCACCGGTGGTCCGGGTGGGACCTCCGCCACCTTTATTCGGGCCTTGTACCTGTCTGCAATACGCTTGAGTTCAGGGCGCACTCGTCTGGCAATATCATGACTCTGCGCCTTTCGATGATGCTTTTTTACAAGATTCACCTGGATGTCAGCCACATTGGTACCTTGACGCAAATAGTAATGACGCACCAGTCCATTGAAGTTAAATGGCGCGGCAGTCCCCACGTAGATCTCATAATCGGTAACCTCGTTTATTGTTTTGAGAAAATCACCCATCTCTAAGGCGACTGCCGATGTATCTTCCAATGTAGCCGATTCAGGCATATCAATAATCACCTGGAATTCACTTTTGTTGTCAAAGGGCAGCATCTTGACCTTCACCCATCCCAACGCAACAAGTGCGCATGCCGCTAAAAGCAGCACTGTCACGCCGATCAAAAAAAGCCACCGCCAGAAAGGCGATTCAATCAGTGGTGTCATCATACGTCTATAGGATCTTATGCTCCAATCTTCTTTCTCGCCGTGTTTCTCATGGACAATGCCCTTTTGTTTCTTAAGAAGACGAAGCGATGCCCAGGGAGTAACGATAAAGGCCACGAGAAGGGAAAAAATCATGGCGGCCGAGGCCCCAACGGGAATGGGCCGCATGTAAGGCCCCATTAGACCGCCGACAAAGGCCATTGGAAGTATTGCGGCTATTACGGCAAGGGTTGCGAGAATGGTGGGGTTCCCAACCTCGTCCACGGCTTCAACAGCTACCTGCATGATTGGGCGTTCCCTGTTTTCAGGAAGACGAAAGTGGCGAACTATGTTTTCGACAACGACTATTCCATCGTCCACCAGAATACCTATGGAGAAGATAAGCGCGAAAAGGGTGATGCGGTTTAAAGTGTAGCCATATAGATAAAAAACAGCAAGTGTCAGGGCCAGGGTCACGGGAATGGCAAGGGCCACGACACCCGACTCCCGGCGTCCGAGGGCGAGCCATATGAGAAGGGTCACCGAGAATACGGCAATGAACATATGAAAGAGGAGTTCGTCGGACTTTTCTTTGGCGGTTTCACCGTAATGACGGGTAATCGTCATGTGGATGTTATCCGGAATTATTACCCCACGGCTATCTTCCACACGCTTAAGGACTTTTTCCGCAACTGTAATGGCATTGGATCCCTTGCGTTTGGCAACGGTAAGGGTTACGGCAGGGTAAACGGAATTCCCGATTTGTTTTCCGGTTTTCTCCTTTTCCTTTGAGGCTGGACCCAAACCAAGGAACAAGTACTGGTCAGGCTCCTCAGGACCATCCACTATTTTGGCCACATCTTCCAAATAGACAGGACGGTCTCCATGTATTCCCACTACCACACGGCCCAATTCAGCGGCATCGCTTATAAATCCACCCGTGTGGACCAGGATTTCCCCTTGTCTTGGATTCTTGATTGGCGGCCTTCAACGCATTCGAAATTATACCTGGATCCAGGCTAAAGGCCGCCATGCGAACCGGATCCAAAAGTACCTGGACCTGCCGCCTGTAGCCGCCGATAATGCTGGTAGTCGATACATCGTCCTCACGTTTCACTAAGTCTTCTACCTCGGCCACGACCCTGCGTAAGGTATAATGATCTACTTCATCTCCCCAAAAACTCAGTGCGAGGATGGGTACATCGTCAATATACCTTGGCTTGACAAGCGGGGGAGACACCCCTTTTGGAATCAAGTCATAATTGGCCGTCAGCTTGGACTGTAGACGGACGATGGCCTCTTCCTCATCTTCCCCCACGAAAAATCGGACTATCACCATAGACATTCCCGGACTCGAGGTGGAATAGACGTACTCCACACCGGGGATTTCCCACAGCAATTTTTCCATGGGCTTTGTAACACGTTCTTCTACTTCTTTTGGGCTTGCACCCGGCATTCCCACAAAGATATCGACCATCGGAACAATGATCTGCGGCTCCTCTTCTCTGGGAAGGACATAGACGGCAGCCATGCCTAAGAGGATGGAGGCGATTATGATAAGCGGGGTCAGCTTGGAGTCTATGAAAGCGCGAGCGATTTTACCCGCCGCACCAACTGGTTGATTCATGGAGTTACCTCCACCCGGGTGCCATCACCCAGGGCCGGCAACGGCTCCACAACATAACGGTCTCCCTCTTTAAGCCCGGAAAGCACCTCTGCGGAATCCCCGGAAATCTTGCCAAGACGGATAAGGCGAAAATGGGCTATGTTGTCGGAATCTACCAGGTAAAGGCCTGTAAGCTGCCCTCGAAAAATAACGGCACCCCGGTTTATTAAAAGCTGGCGGCTATGTCCCGTGGGGATTTGCACCCTTGCAAACATGCCGGAGGTAACCTACCTTTCTATGGGAAGGTTAATTTTGAATATAAGCGAACGGCTCTTTTTGTCCGCGCTGGGTACAATAGTGCATACATTCCCCTCCAAAGGCCCGGTTTTAAGGGCCGGAACTTCCACCAAGACCTTCTGCCGAGGCTCAACATAGCCTATGTAGGTCTCCGGCGGCAACATATCTACACAAAAGCCGCGGGTTGTTTCGATTGTAAGCAATGGGGTTCCCGGGGAAGCGAGGTCCCCTTTGTCGACTAATTTTGCCGTGATAATGCCATCGTGAGGAGCTACTATTACCGCATCTTTCCTGGTAACACTCACTGCCGCCAGATTCGCTTCAGCCTGTTTAACCCTTGCACGAGCTGCCGCCACCATGGCCCCTGCCCTTTCCAGGGCCGCTTCCGCCTGCTTATAACCCGCCTCTTTTTCCTCAAATATCTGAGCGCTCACCATGGCCTGCTTTTTGAGATCTCTATAGCGTTCATAGGTGGAAAAAGAGAGTTTCTTTTGCGATGCCGCAGCCTCACGAGCGGATATTGCTGCGGTCAGCCCCTTCCCGGCTTCCGCTAAGCCGGCTTCGGCCATACGGCCCTGGGCCTTTACCTGGCGTTGGTCAAGAATAATAAGGGCTTCCCCTTTTTTGACACGGTCTCCTTCCCGTACTCGAATAGATTCAACAGTGCCTAAGAGCTTGCTGGACAATTTACTGCTGATACCGGCCAGTACGGACCCAACTGCCTCATAGATAACGGGTTGGTCGGTCATCCGCGCGGTTGCCACGGTCACGCCTTTTACTACAGGAGGTGCTTTTTTGGCGGTACCCGGTTCAATCGTATCGCTACAGGCAAATGTGTAAAAAGCCAACAAGAGTATAGTGAGACGGGGTAGTATTTGTTTCATTATAATATTCTTCCTCAATAAAGTTTAGGCTCGTCACCAAAATCTATGGGAAACTTCTGGTTCAGGTAGCCTGCCAAGTACATGATATAAAGCTATTTCTGTACATCTGAAGGTCTTAAATCCATAAGATTTTCTGGTAGTGACTTTTAC
>JAIOSR010000224.1 GCA_021107495.1 Desulfobacterales bacterium
AGAAAAGGATTCTGAATCATGAGAGCGATTGTCGCCATTTTCAAAAAGGAGCTGTCCATCACCTTTGCTTCGCCCATATTTTATTCATCGGCCTTTATTTTTCTTGTATTGTCAGGATATTTTTTCTTTTCCAATACGGCCTATTTCGGCAGTCTCAGTCTTCAGGCAATGAATAATCCCATGCTGACCGAAAGGCTGAATCTGACAGACATGGTCGTAAAGCCTTTTTTTGGGGACCTCTCCATTATCCTGCTCCTGATGCTCCCCTTAATCACCATGAGACTGTATGCCGAGGAAAAAAAATCAGGCACCATTGAGCTCCTTTTTACTTACCCCCTTTCTGACCTGGCCGTCCTGGCGGGTAAATTTTCTGCAACGCTTTTAGTACTCATCACCATGTTGGCCGGTACTATTCCCTATCTGATCATACTCGAGTCTTTCGGCACCCTGGAATGGGGCGTTGTTATTTCCGGGTATATTGGAGTCATACTCATGGGAGGTAGTTTTATTGCATTGGGGACCTTCACTTCCTCTCTTACGGAAAATCAGATAGTGGCCGCTGTCATAAGCTTTGGCGCACTGCTCCTTTTCTGGGTTTTCGGGTGGGCCGGGGCAATAACCGGACCCGTCTTAGGCGGAATTTTAGAGCATATCTCCATTATAAAACATTTAGACTCTTTCGCAAGGGGACTGATAGACAGCAGAGACGTGGTATTTTACGTCCTGTTCATTTTCTTCTGGCTGTTTCTTACACTTCGATTCCTGAATTCCCGCTTCTGGAGAGGCTAACCATATGAGCAAAGATGAGACAAAATCAAAAATGAGATTAACAAGTTCCTCCAATATGACCGCGGCTATCATCCTTGTTATAGTCTTGGTCGTCGTCATTACCCTGCTTTCCCAAAGGCATTACTTCAGATGGGACCTGACATCAACCGGCGAACACACCCTTTCCGACAAAACCCTTCAGGTCCTCAAAAATGTTCAGGAACCGGTCACCATCAAGGCATTTGTTCGTGTAGGCTTTCAGGAGGCTGAAGATACGGGCAGGCTGCTTTCGGCCTTTCATTACCATGCCCCGAATATCAATTATGAACTCATCGATCCGGAAAGGAATCCCTCTATTACCCGGCGATACAATGTGAAAGATATCAACACATTTGTGTTGGAGGGTTACGCCCGGTCACAGACCGTCAAGTTAGCGGACGAAGAGCATATCACGAACGCACTCATCACATTGATTGAGAACGAACCCCGTAAGGTCTACTGGCTTACAGGACATGGAGAGAGAGTCTTCACGGGACAGGAACCCGGGGCATTGACCATGCTCCAGGAGGGTCTGACCAATGAAAACTATGAATTTCTGGAAATCAACCTCATGCGGGAGGATATTCCAAAAAGCGCATCTCTTGTGGTCGTGGCGGCCCCGGTCAAGCCCCTGTTTCCGGAAGAAGTGAGGAGTCTTGATAAATATCTGAGACGGGGCGGCAGGATAATTGTCTTTCTTGAACCATATAATGACGGGGGCCTGAAGGATTTTTTAAAGACATACGGGATCAGGATCACCGACGATATGATTGTGGACAAACTGAGCCGTGTTATGGGTGGAGACTACCTCCTTCCAATGGTCGTCAAGTACGGCATTCATGATATTACAAAAGATTTCAGGCTGGCCTGTCTTTTTGAAATGGCCAGGTCTGTTGAACAGGGAGACGAACAAAAAAGCGGGATAACCTTAACGTCCCTGGCTTACACATCCCCCAATTCCTGGTCCGAGACGGATCGAGAGTCTTTGGACGCCGGAAAAGTCACCTTTGACAAAAGCGACAGGCAGGGACCGATATCTCTTGCAGCCATAGCGGAACTCGAACCTTCTCTGAAAAAAGTAGGGGAAGAAAAAGGCGACAAGGAAACAGGTGCAACCGGGATCACGGGAAAAGGCAGACTGGCTGTCTTTGGGGATGTGGATTTTGCCAGTAATAAGCGCTTTGGTCTTGCCGCGAATGGTGACTTTGTCACGAACAGCGTTAATTACTTGGTGGGAAGGGAAAATCTGATAATCATCAAAAAGAAACACAAGCCCGCTGAACCGCTCATGCTCAACAGGACCCAGGGCATTGTGGTCTTCTGGATTCCTGTTGTTGTCATACCCCTCGTTGTTCTGATCATCGGCATTTTCGTATGGAACCGGAGGCGATCCCGTTGAGATACCGGTCGACCATCCTTTATCTTGTGGCAACCCTCCTGCTTGTGGGCCTCTACCTTTATGACATTCATCAGGACAAGAAAAAGGAACAGGTAGAGAAAACAGCCAAAGTCCTGCTTGGCATAAAGGCGGATCAAATAAAAGGCATAATCCTTTCGGGGGATAATGAAGCAATAGAGGTTCAAAAAACCGAAGGCATGGATAAAAACGCCTGGAACATCACTGCACCGATCCGCGCTGCAGCCGACAGTCCTGCGATTGAGGGACTTAAAAACAGGCTGGCCAACTTGAAATATACGAGGATCATAGCGGAAAAGGCCGATAACCTTGTCCGGTTCGGCCTGGATGACCCGTCGTTTATCATAACCTACAATGCAGGAAAAGCGTCCGGCAGACTGGCCTTTGGAAGCCTCACTCCCCTTGAAGACGGATATTACGTCAAAAAAAACAAGGATAAACGTATATACCTCGTTGATAAATTCGATAAAGACCAACTTTTTACAGGCCTTTTCGCGTTAAGGGATAAAAGGCTCTTTACCCTGTCCCCGGAAAAAGTCAATCGATTCATCATTGACAGGGGTACGGATAAATGGACCCTGATAAACAAAGAAGGTCGGTGGCAATTTGAAGCTGATGAAGATTTCAGGGTCGATACACAGAAAATTGATACATTGGTGAGAAAGTTTGCATGGGCCAGAGCCACTTCCTTTGAAAAGGAAAGAGTAAATGACCCGGAACCTTTCGGGCTTGATTCATCGGCAGTTGTTGTCACCCTTTCAGACGGCAAAAAAGACCAGTCGATTCTCCTGGGTAATCCCGTGAAACAGAAACGTCCCGGAATCTATGCCAAGATAAAAGATCAGCCCCGGTTGGTCACGGTCAATAAATGGCTGCTGAATGATCTTCCTCAAAACAAGGGGGAAATAAAAGAAGAAAAGGCCGCTGAAGAAACAAAAGATGCGGAAACCCGCCGTTAGCCAATTGCCCTCTCCTTCACATTTTGAAGTCCTGTCCCGGCTTCCCTACGGCCCTTTTCCGCTGCCTTCAGCGCCTCATTTTTCTTTTTTCAGCCTCTCTCCACAAATTCCACGATGTTTTCGTCCGGGTCCTTGCACATGGCAATGCGCA
>JAIOSR010000231.1 GCA_021107495.1 Desulfobacterales bacterium
ACGGGTAAAGGATCTCAGGAAGGCCTCTTATTTTTCCGTAGTGGTGGCGGATATCCTTGACCGGCTGCTCTGGAAGATAAGGCCCTATGAGAAAAAACCCGGGATGACGGATAAATTTATTGAAAAATCGATGCACGTCATGGAAGATACCTTTGAAACCTATGCTTCCGACAAAGAATTTGATAAAATCCTTGACAAACTGGAAGAGATCATTGAGGAGGGAAAGGCAATTATTGATCCCGGGATTCCCCCTAAGCCCCGGATCGGAATTGTAGGCGAGATCTATTTGCGGACCCACGTTCACGCCAATCAGGATGTGATAAGGGTCCTCGAAAAATACGGGGCCGAGGTGGTGAATGCCTCCATTGCGGAATGGGTGAATTATACGACCTATGACGGGTTGAGAGATGCTAAGATAGGTTTCCGTCTCAACCTGAAACAGTTTCGCTTTGGCCCTGCGAGGGAACATCTGAAAAAAATGCTTGGTTTCGGGGGAGAGCTTCTTTATCAGCAACGCAGGCAGAAGCAGGTTTACAAGCGCGTTAGGTCGCATATTGACCTGGCGGAAGACCACAAGATCGGCCATCTTGAAGATATAATAAAGAAAGAGGATCTTTTTTCATTTGACGTGGGCACAGAGGCATGTTTGAGTATTCCCGGGATCGTACAATATGCCAGGGATGAATTTAACGGCGTGGTAAATGTTTATCCTTTCACCTGCATGCCAAGTACTATTACTTCAGCCATTGTAAAACCTCTTATTAACGAACTAAGAATTCCGTATTTGGATACTCCCTATGATTCAAGTTCCCAGCCCGGAAGGGAGGCGGCCATAAGGACCTTCATGTACCAGGCACATCAGCATTTCAAACGCAAAGATGGAAGAAGATAAAAGAGGGGAGAAGGCTTAGCTATGGCAACAAAAATGCTTATCAATGCCGTGGAGGCGGAAGAATACAGGGTAGCCCTGATTAAAGACGGGTTGTTGGATGGGTTTTACATAGAAACCGCCGCGGCAGAGCAAAAAGTGGGAAATATCTACAAAGGGCTTGTGGAAAGGATAGAACCCAGTCTACAGGCATGCTTTGTAAATTTCGGAAGTGATAAAAACGGTTTTTTGCAGGCAAGCGATATCCATCCGGAATATTATCTGGATAAACGTGAGCGAGAAAAGGATAAGCCTCTCCATCATATTGAAAAGGGTTTAAAGAAAGGGCAGGAACTCCTTGTACAGATAACAAAAGAACTGGGAGGACGAAAGGGGGCCCAGTTGACAACATATCTTTCCTTTGCCAGCCGGTATCTGGTACTGATGCCCGGAAGCACCGGCGGGGTCTCAAGAAAGATAGAAGACGAGAAGGAAAGAATGCGGCTCAAGTCTCTTATGGGCCAGCTTAAGGTACCCGAAGACATTGGATACATTGTCAGGACCGCGGCCCTGAAAAAAACCAAGAAAGACCTGTCCCGAGACCTTCAACGGCTATTGAGGATGTGGAAAAATATCAAGAAAGAGGTTAAAAAAGCCGCGCCCCTCTCTCTCATTCACAAGGAACAGGACGTTTGCCTTCGGACCCTTCGGGATTATTTTACCAGCGAGATTAACGAGGTCCTCGTAGATGACAAGGAAACCCTTTCCAAAGTAAAAGACTACATGAAAATCATTTCACCCAGGCATCAGAGGTTGGTCAAGCTGCACAAGGAAAAGCGTCCCATTTTTGCCCAATACGAGATCGAGAAACAGATTGAAACCATTTACAGCAACAGGGTGCCCCTCAAGTCGGGCGGCTCCATTGTCATAGACCCGACCGAGGCCCTGATAGCCATTGATGTAAACTCAGGACGCGGCAAGACCGGAAAGGATGTTGAAAGCACGGCCTTTAATACAAATATAGAGGCTGCATCGGAAATCGCACGACAGCTTCGTCTAAGAGACATGGGCGGGCTTGTGGTGATAGACTTTATTGACATGAGAGACAGGAAACATAACAGGGAAGTGGAAAAACAGGTACGCGAGCAAACCAGGGAGGACAGGGCCAAGATAAACATATCCAACATATCCAAATTCGGTCTTCTTGAATTATCGCGACAGCGGTTGAGACCTTCCATAGAGTCCAGGAGCTACCAGAAGTGCCGTTACTGCCAGGGTCGTGGTCTTGTTCTGTCAGTGGAATCCGGCTCTGTTTCATTCCTGCGCAGGATCTGGATGGGTGCCTCAAGAAAAGGGGTCACACGTGTTCAAGGTATTCTTCCCGTTGACGTGGCAACGTATCTCCAGAATAAGAAACGAAAAGAACTTGCCGCGCTTGAATCTCGCTATGGCGTAGGGATTGATCTTAAGGGTGACCCGGCGCTCGCCCCCGGAGACGGAAAGCTGGAGTTTTTGAAAGAGAACGGAGGCTGAAGAATGAATAATTGCCGATCTAAACAGGATACAAATCAACTAGTTGACTGATTCTGATGTTCAACAACATTATCTATTTCATTGTTGTACTCCTTATTTTTAACATAAACTATCCCGGAGACACCCCTGCAAACTCTCTTCCCTTAACACTGATTATGCTTTTTCTGTCGTGGCTGGTCTTTGCAGGATATTGCCGGTGGGGATTCGGCTCCCTTCAAAAACGGTTTTATAACGGGATAACTGATGATGGCGGTGTGACCGGCCAGTACCAGAGGCTGAATGTCAGGCTTTCAGTCTTAGCCATATTCCTGTTTGCCTTGACCATTTACCTCCTTAACCTGAAATACTGGCTCCGGTTAATTCCGGGCTTTGAAAGATTTTCTGTTCTGCAGGGCATCCTCGCCCTGTCGCTATTCATATTTTATCTGGGCACGATCTGGTATTTTGCTTATCCGGCCTACAAGGCCTTATTCGGAACGGGAATCACAAGGGAGTCTTTTGTCCGGTCCAATATAAAGTTCAATCTTCCCATTCTCTTTCCATGGATCGTTTTGTCTTTGGTGTATGACCTTATTGCCCTCAGCCCATGGGCCGGGCCCGGCGGTTTCCTTAACACGGCCGGGGGACAAATTATCTTTTTTGCCATCTTTTTGACCATCCTGATGATTTTTCTTCCGGGATTAATCCATTATTTTTGGGGATGCACGCCGCTCAAGGCATCGGAAAAAGGGAGGGAGTTGGAGGTATTCCTCCGTGAGAAAGGTTTTAAGTACAGGCATCTGTTGAACTGGCCTATTTTCGAAGGAAAAATGATGACTGCCGGGATCATGGGTATTGTATCCAGGTATCGCTACATCCTTGTTACCGATTCTCTTCTGGAGGTCCTGTCATTAGAAGAGCTGAAAGCGGTGCTGGCCCATGAAATGGGGCACGCAAAATACCGGCATCTATATTTTTACATCCTCTTTTTTGTGGGCTTTATGGTCATTTCTTTTGGATTGTCCGACGTCTTTCTTTATTTGATATATGCACACCCGCTTTTTATAGACATGATTTCAGACACAGACCCCAAAACCATCAGCCTGTTCTATCTGATTTTATCCGTTCCCATGCTGTTGACCCTGCTTATCTACTTCCGCTACATTATGGGATTTTTCATGCGCAATTTTGAACGCCAAGCCGATCTCTATTCGGCAGTGACCATGGGAACTCCCATGCCTGCCATTAGTGCACTGGAAAGGATTGCCCTTTTTAGCGGAAAGATCAGGGACCTTCCAAGCTGGCACCACTTCAGTATAAAAGAAAGAGTAGACACCCTCTGGCGGTCCATTAAGGACCCCGGCCTGATAAAACGCCACAACCGGTTCGTGGCTGTCTCATTTTTAGTTTATTTGATTTGTGTAGGAGTCCTTGGGTACTCGTTGAATTTCGGCCCCATAAAACGAAATTTGAATTATTCTTTTCTTGAAAAGACCCTGAAGCAAGAGATCCTGAAAAAGCCCGGAGACGTGGCCCTTTACCGGGCACTGGCAATGATCTATCATCAGCAAGAGAAATACGAAAATGCCATTGAAACTTATGGGAAGATAATTTCGCTGGATCCGGACCAACCCGAGTCATTGAATAACTTGGCCTGGCTCCTGGTCACCGCCACTGATCAAGAATTTAGAGATAAAGAGCGTTCCCTTATTCTTGCCAAAAAGGCAGTGCTTTTAGAGCGGTCTTCCGTATTCCTCGACACATTGGCAGAAGCGTACTATGTAAACGGTTTTATCCCGGAGGCCATAAAGACTATTGAAGAAGCCATTTCAATCGCGAAAGAGAACAGAGGGTATTATGAAAAACAGTTAAAGAAATTCTCGGTCGGCTTTACTCCGCCTTCACAAAACAAATAACTTAAGTACAGCACCCCTAAAAAAAAGCTCAAGAGAT
>JAIOSR010000145.1 GCA_021107495.1 Desulfobacterales bacterium
GGCCACCGGGCGTTCCTCGCTTCTCCAGGGCAATAACTGAAACGTGGTGGGATCCGGTTTGGCGATCATATCGCTCTCATGAATCCTGGCAAATCCCTCGATGGAAGACCCGTCAAATCCCATACCTTCGGTCAGGCCCTCTTCCAATTCCGACGGTGTAATGGCAAAACTCTTAAGCACGCCTAAGACATCGGTAAACCAGTACTGGATAAAGCTGACATCCTTATCCTTTACAATTTTTCTTACATCTTCTGTTGTCTGGCAGTTCATTGTATCCCCCCTATCCTAAAAAATGTGTTTGGAAAACTATTCGGCTTCTATTCCTAAACAACTATAGCAATTATAATGCCAAACGAGCTGCATGCATGATTAATGATGTTTTTCCAATGAGTTATGCATTTATCGTCAGCGATGACTCGAAAGTAATTATACGATAATGTAGCATTAAATGGTAATTGAATACAAAAATGTAGCTTATTAAATAAGACTAATGTCTTACAGTTTCTTTTCGTTTGAGCAAAAAGGTTGTTTTGTCTCAAGGACGGAAAAGCATCGCTTACTTTATACCTATTAAATGTAAGATATTGATTTAATTGTTGCAATGAAAAGATGAGGTTTCATCCTGTATTCAGCTATAATTAATGATATTGGAACGGAAATTTAGAGAGTCGATTGACTGTAATTTGTAGCCGATGTAGCAATGCCCTCTCGATTTCCAACAATTGTGATTTGTCTTCTATCTTCTGTCCATCAAGATCACGCACGTAAAAAACGTCCGCTACCTGGTCTACTTTGGTTGCTATTTTGGATATGCGAATATCAAGTCTGAGATCAAACAGGCCACGGGTAATGAGATATAAAAGCCCCACACGATCATCGGCAAACACTTCGATCAGTGTAAAAAAATCGGAGGTTTCATTATCGATAATGACTTGAGGCGGATGTTCCGGTTTTCCGGAGTCGGAAAGAATAGAGGGTGCCGCCTTTTGCCCAAGTCTGTATTCTAAAGAAAGCTTGCCGGTAAATGTGTTTCCCAAATCCCTTTTCACCCTTTTCCATGTTTCGTCCGGATTGATGGCGTCAAGGGGATGGGTGACTTTGAAAATATCCACGGCGATCCCGTCCCTCCAGGTGTAAATCTGCGCGGAGAGGATATTGATATTATTTAGGGCAAGAGCGCCGGCGAGATCGGAAAAAAGCCCGGGTCTGTCTTTGGCTAAGAATGTGAGTTCCCAGCAACCTTCGGACTCATATTTCCTGGCCTTAACGCTGAAGGCTGAGGCTTGATGTATGTTGAACTGTTCCTTAAAACTCGCAAGCATTTCAAGATGGCGCACAATATTTCCGGGCGATATGTTCAATAGATATCGCGGAGACATTACATCGAACAATTCATTCAGATCTCCTGCACTCATCCGGTCTTCCATTTCACGTCCAACCCGCGTCTTTGTTTTGTCGACCTTCAGCGAGGCACCCGGTGTTGCCAGTTCCCCTTTTTTCAGGATGTGTAAGATTTTAAAAAAGAGTTCCTGTACCAGGTTGGCGGTCCATTCGTTCCATGCCTTTGGCCCAGTTGCCCTTGAATCAGCCCATGTCAACAGATAAAGCATGTTCAAACGCTCCACATTCCTTATTGTACGTGCACACCGGACAATTACCTTTTCATCATTCAGGTCCCTGCGCGTTGCGGTTTCCGCCAAAAGGAGATGATGACGTATTAGAAACAGTACCTCTTCTGCCCGGTTTTTTTCATAACCGAACCGTCCGAGGATATTTCTTGTGATGTCAACACCTTTTCGAGAATGATCTTTACCTGTTTTACCTATATCATGAAAAAGGGCCGCCAAAAAAAGCAGTTCCGGATCCGGCAGGTCCGAAAAGACGTCCAGAAGGATGATTTCCTTTTCATTGGGAAGGTCCTTGAGGTGCTTGACCGCTTCCAGGGAATGCCTTCCAACAGGAAATGTATGGTAGGCATCAAACTGTACCCTGTCCCTGATCCTGCCGAATTCGGGAATAAAGGCGTCAAGAAATCCGGTTTCAAACATCTGATTCAGAGAATCAATATTTTCCCCGCCTATAATTTTGAAAAACCCCCGGACCGCTTCATGGGATGCCCTGAAGGCGTCGTCCACCAGATAGAGGAACTCGCGTACCAGCCGCCTTGCTTCCATTGAAAGAGGACGGTCCAGAAGGGCGCTCTGTTCAAAGATTTCCATTAAAAGAAAAGGGGTTGAAAGGATGGCAGTCGCTGAATCAAAGTTAATTTCATTTTGATCGACATGGAGACCCTTTAAAATATCCGGGTCCTGAAACCCCTTTTTGTGGCCGAACTTTTTGGGGACGTGAGTGGTAACAAAAGAGCGATGAATGTCCTTTACAGACGACATGCAGGCGTGAAGCCTTCCTAAGAAAGTTTCCACAGCCATTACTTTTTTTCTGTCTTGAAAACCTAATATCCGTGCAATCTTTTCCTGATATTCGAAGTTCAATCGATCATTCCTCCTGCCGGATAAATGATGCAGGTGATTTCGAACAAGCCGGATAAATGCCAGGTTGTCCTCCAGTTCCCGGTATTCGTTGTGAGAAAGTTTACCCATGTACTCCAGGTCTCTCGGGATTCCCGAGTGGAAGAATGCTTTGGCTAACCAAAGCATATGGTGGAAGTCCCTCAGACCTCCGATACCCTCCTTGAGATGGGGTTCAAGGAGATAACTGGCATCTCCAAAATTATCCATACGGATTTTGTCCAGATCCTCCAGCC
>JAIOSR010000077.1 GCA_021107495.1 Desulfobacterales bacterium
ATCAAGGTCATCTTCGGCGGGATCTCCACCATGCTGCATGCCGAAGAAACGAAAGATCATGCGGACTCGATTTTTTTAGGGGAATCTGAAGGAAGCATGGATAAAGTGTTCTCGGATTTTGAGAACAATACACTGAAAAAAGTATATGATTACATGAATGACAGACCGCCCATTGAAATCGTGGGCACTGCCCGGCGAGATATTTTGAAACGTGACCTTTACAACTACAAAGGTCTTCAAATGGTTGATCTTGTCCATGCATCCAGGGGTTGCCGTTTTCATTGTTATCCCTGCGCAGTGGCCTACCTTGGAGGAAGAGAATTCAGGCCGCGCCCCATTGATAAAGCCATAGAGGAGATGGAGAGTATAGACAATAACAGACTCTTTATCGTGGATAACTCCCTTGCACAGAACAAACAGTGGGAAATGGACCTGTTTCGGGAGATGATCCCGCTTAAGAAAAAGTGGTGCAGTCACCCCATTGAGGACAAACCCGAGGTTCTGGATCTGGCGGCCCAGGCCGGGGCCTGGTATGTGTACCAGGCTGTTTTTGACACCTCCGATTACATCCGCGAAAGGATCAAACGCTACCACGATTACGGTATCGGGGTCGAAGGCACCATCCTTTTAGGGCTGGACAATCATACCGAAGACTATATCATGCGACTGATCGATTTTTTGCTTGAAATAGAACTGGACCTCGCCGAATTTACGGTGCTGGCGCCCTTCCCCCACACCAAGGCATTTGATGATCTGAAAGCACAGGATAGAATTTTTTCCTATGACTGGAATGATTATTCCGCGGACAAGGTCGTATACTATCCCAAACACATGACGCCGGACAAACTGCAACAATTATTGGATTATGCCTGGGACAGCTTTTATCAAGATGAGTCACAGGAATTGAAGATGTCCAAGCTGTTTTACCGGGTAATCCAAAAAGAAATGGAGGACAACACCTTCAGACCGCGCAACCGGGCCCTTTCTTCCAGCGCGTTTGGAAAGGGCGTTTGATGGACTATTTTACCTTGCAGGTTTATCCCGCTGAACAAAGCGGGACTGATGAAAACCGTCAAATTGAATAGAAAAACATCCCTCGTTATAGCTTTGTATCGGTAGTCATAACCTTAGTGTGGCGTATCGGAGAGATCTATTAATAGCAGTAAGCTTTATCCAGCAGTGATATTCAGATTCTTATCGTAGTGGAAAGCAGGAGGATGGTTTTTTGTGCAAGAGACTTGTTTTTGAAACCTATTGTTCTGGAGCAAATGCACTGCGCATAAACCTCGCCAACTTTTGATGCACTCTTTGGATGATTCATCGGACGGCAAAATGGAGGAGACTAAACCGTCCTCGTTTGCCTTGATTAATGGAATGGTAGCATATGCGGGTGCAGCTAAAAACTTCCCCTTAAAAATTCCTGTACTTCTTTATTAATAGCATTATAAACCTGCTCTTCCATTTCTTTTGACGGCAGTTCTTTTACTTTCTTTATGCCGAGCTGTGATGTAACCTCTATATAGCGGTCTATTGGCACTCCCTCTCTTTCTAGAAGCTTCTGCCCGCATTTCAGACTGCAGGCATCCACTAACAATCGTTTGTCCGATGATTTTATCATTTCTTTACGCTTGCCTGGGAAAATGGCTGCCGGTAAGCATGCGATCTTTACATCTTCAGCATTTTCTTCCCATATTCTGATCAGGGCCTTTGATGCTGAAACTCCGGTAGCACATCCCCCGAAACAAGTGTATACGAAGATCTTCCAGTGCTTTTTTTCATCCATATAAATACTCAAACCTCCTTTTCGCAGGGTTTTAGATATCTGATTTGGGAAAATTATACATATTTTGTAACAGATTAGGCGTTTGACTGTATGGGATTAGGAATTGGGTGTCAAGGATAAGGCCGGTGCAGGATTTTGTGTATGTTTATTTTTTGCCTGAATGGGGGTGATGGCAGGAAGAACGGGGGTTACAATTAGCAACTCCAGTCGATTGCCGGACCAGGGAAACGTCAGGTTATGACTTCCAAATGAAGTCTACTGCGTAGATTGGAAGAGCGCCGCTTATGATTTCCCAAATGAACCTATCATTTTCAGTGATCCAGGATTTTTTCAGGTACTTGCCATAACGGCTCGCCGGATTATATGTGAAATGACGACCGTTTATAAATATAACCTTAACATATTCGGGTTTTCAATACGATACGATCAGAAATCATGACTGTAGCACGATACTCTTTGCTTCATGCTGCCAGTTGTCCCCTTTCACTCAGATTTCTTCTGTCGTGCCATCAACTTTTTTCATTTCGTTCCCAGATAGTCCGCCCTGAGAACCAGGAAAACCTCTTTGTCACTCTTACAACTCGTAATCCGCCTTGAGCCTATCCGGATCATTCAGATCCAGCTTTCTCAGTCCAATTCGGTGACCTTTTTTCCAGGAAAGCGGTGATACCTTCGACACACTGACCACTGAGGACATTTAATGCGGCTTTTTCCCTCTCTAATGCGAGGGCCTGGTCCTCATTCATCGAAATAGTTGAATCGATAATTTCTTTGACAACCTGGAGAGCCATGGGGCCATTGGCCGTTATGCTCTCTACATATTCGATTACACGGGACCGAAAATTTTCTTTCGGAAAAACATGGTTTACCAGACCCAACTGTTTTGCCTCCTCGGCACCAATTTGTCGAGCAGAGAAAATAAGATCTTTTGCACAACCAGGCCCGACTAATTTTGCAAGTCGTACAGTACCTCCTAAATCCGGTATTAATCCCAGACGTGTTTCCTGAAAACAAATCACTGCACCCTCTTTGGCCACCCTGAGATCACAGGCCAATGCGAGTTCCGAGGCTCCGCTGTAACATATACCATTGATGGCTGCAATTGTGGGAAAG
>JAIOSR010000061.1 GCA_021107495.1 Desulfobacterales bacterium
ATGTGTCAATGAGGAGTCATCATATTGAAGGAATCTCGTTTTGATAAGGTCTTCGGGGGATTTTGCAGTGTCCTGAATGCGTCGGCTACTTTTTGGATTTCTATCCTGATGCTTATTATTGTTGCGGATGTAGGAGGACGGGTGTTTTTCAATCACCCGCTAACCGGAGCCCCCGAGCTGGTTAAGGTATCTTTGGTGGCGTTGGTCTTTCTGGAAATTACCCATACGCTGAGGGAAGGGAGGCATGTCCGCTCCACCATCATCCTCGGAAGGGTATCTCCTCGGGTAAGAGACTTACTATTAATTCTGGCAGACCTTATCGGGATGATTTTGTTCATCCTTTTATGTTATTCAAGCTGGCACCTTACCGTGCAGTCATGGGAGGTTCTTGAGTATGAGGGGGAGGGTGCTCTCAATGTCCCAACATATCCGGTAAGGACGATCATTCTTTTTTGCAGTGGGCTGATGGTCATTCAATATTGTCTGGACCTGATCAAAAATGCCAAAAATCTATTTTCCAAAGCTGAGAAAGCGAATATTTAATGGACCCTCTGTTTATAGGATTAATAACGGTTGTTTTACTTTTTATATTAATACTCCTTGGTGTGCATATTGGAGTGAGCCTCGCAATAATGAGCGTTCTGGGGGTATGGTGGATCGTCGGCAAGGCCAGTGTCGCAGTTGGGCTTCTGGGGACCGTCGCTTTCAGCTCCATAATGAACTATACGCTCGGCGTGGTGCCCATGTTTGTACTGATGGGATTAATGACCAATGTCTCAGGCGCCACAAAGGACCTCTATGACGCGGCCAATGTGTGGTTTGGAAGAATGCGAGGCGGCTTAGGCATAGCCACCGTTATCGCAAATGCCGTTTTTTCCGCGGTGAGCGGTGTCAGCATTGCCTCGGCGGCGATGTTCAGCAAGATATCCCTGCCCCAGATGCTCGCGCATGGATATGACAAAAAGCTGGCCCTGGGTACAGTGGCCGGCAGTTCGCTTCTGGGCATGCTTATCCCCCCGAGCATCCTTCTGATCCTTTACGGGGTGCTCGCAAACGAATCAATCGGTAAGTTATTTATCGCCGGCGTGTTACCCGGTATTCTTCTGGTGGTTATTTACTCTGTAGGCATTTCACTGATGGTCAGATTCCGTCCCCATCTGGTGCGGGAAACAGCCACATCCGGTGCGGAGAAGGACTTTAAAAAATTTTCGCTGGTGACTCTGAAAAGCTGGGGGGTCATGGCTCTAATCCTGCTGGTTCTCGGCGGTATCTATTGCGGTTTTTTTACCCCCACGGAAGCAGGGGGAATTGGTGCCTTTGGCGCCTTGGTTTTAGCGGTAGTCAAACGCCGGCTTACCTGGGCAAACGCCTGGAATACATTGCTGGAAACGGGATATGTCACGGCCAGCATTTTCTTTCTGCTCATTGCCGCTCAGATGTATTCCCGAATGCTGGCGATAAGCGGGCTTGCGAGCTGGGTAAGCGAGTTCTGCTCATCGTTACCGGTTCCACCCGTCGTGATCATCATCTTTTTTATGCTGATCTATATTGTTATGGGTATGGTCTTGGACTCCATTTCCATGTTGCTGATCACTATCCCCCTGATGATGCCCGTTGTGAGGGCCTTGGGCCTGGATCCCGTATGGTTCGGCATTATCTGCGTTGTTGCCATCGAAATGGGGCTCCTCACCCCTCCCTTCGGGCTTGTGGTATATACTATGAAAGCCGCCCTGGGTGACGAAGTAACCATAGAAGAAATTTTCATGGGTGCCTTTCCCTTTTTGATCATGATGTTAATCTTTATAATTTGCCTCGTGGCATTTCCTTCGATTACTCTCTGGTTGCCTATTTTGGGGCAATGACGTGCCACGCGCGGATGTTGACATTTTTATATATTTTAGTGAATAATTCAGGGTAGGCTTGCTCAAATCAATAGCTACTTTAACAGAAACATAGGACCTTGGTATTTTGAAACCAAAACTCCGCATGATGGGTGGGCCGGAAAGTTTCAATCGCCTAAGGTGTTATGCAAAAATCAAAATGGAGGAAAATTATGGCTAACTGGACGATTAATGTGCTCGATTATGGAGTCATCACATGCCCCAAAGAAGCCTTGACAGTTGGTGTGGATGTGGGCCTGATGATCGATCTACCATACCTGGGGTTTTTGCTGAATGACGGTGAGCATAAGATCCTGGTCGATTGTGGCATCAACGAAAGATTTATTGTCGATGGAAAGGCATGGGGCAATTTCCCTGCCAAGGGCGGAGTTCAATATGTCATTAATGCCCTGGAAAAACATGACACCAGGCCTGAAGACATCGAAATGGTCCTTTACACACACCTGCACAACGACCACACAGGAGCGTGCCACCTTTTCAAAAACGCCAAGCATGTCTTTCAGTATGATGAATGGAAGGATCTGGTTGATCCATTGCCGTCAATGAAAATCAGAGGGGATTTTGATCCTGAGGTAATCCCCACGCTGGTCAAGATGGACTGTCTTCGCATAGACGGTGATATCGAAATTATCGATGGCATTAAGATGATCAAGACACCCGGGCATACGGCGGGGAGCTCAATATATGTCGTGTCAACTGAAAAAGGAGACTATATCCTGACCGGTGACACTGCTATTCTCCGGCATAACATCTTTCCAAAATTAACCGAGACAACGGGAATAGACGGCAAAAAAATTAAAATAACCCCTGCCCCTGACAACTATGGACCGGCAATTCCATCGTCTCTGGTCTATAATCATTATGAGTGGTACAAAAGCGTTTACAAGATTCAGGCCCTGCTGAAATCAGAGGATTTCGCCCTTTGTGGGCATGAGCTTTCGATCTTTAACAAACAGTTTCCTGCTTGAGCGGTTAGGTGTTCATCTGTTTCGGGTAATTGATGAAAGAAGCGCAGTCCTTTAAAAGGAAATAACCGCGGGGAAAAGTCTCTGGAAATACGATATAATATTTAATAAAGGAGAAAAGAAATGGAGAAAAGGATCATTACGGCAGCCATAACGGGTGCCATTCATACGCCCGGCATGTCGGATCACGTACCCATAACCCCGGATCAGATTGCTGACGAGGCGGTCCGGGCCTATGAGGCCGGCGCTACGGTCGCGCACATTCATGCCCGCGATCCGGAAACAGGGAGACCCAGTTCGGATATCAATCTTTTCCGGGAGATTGCCGGCAAAATTAAAGAGAGATGCAATATAATTATTTGTATCACTACCGGAGGTTCTCTCGTAATGTCCATTGAGGAAAGATTAAGGGTCATACCTACCCTGAAGCCTGAACTGGCCTCATTGAATTCCGGTTCTCTGAATTTTGCCCTGCATCCGGCCCTCAATAAGTACAAAGATTTTAAATTCGAATGGGAGCGAGAATACCTGGAAGGCACCGAGGATCTGATTTTCCCCAACACATTCAAGTCTCTCAAGGAATTTTCCAAGGCCTTCGGTGAAAACAATGTCCAGCCCGAATTGGAGATCTACGATACCGGTATGATCAATAATGTGGCCTTTATGCTCAGGAACGGTCAACTGAAAAGGCCGGTCTATATTCAGTTTGTCATGGGTATACTGGGAGGAATTCCAGCCACGGCAAATAACCTCCTTCATTTGCGAAACACGGCGAAAGAATATATTGGTGACTTTATCTGGTCTGTTTGCGCTGCGGGTCGCCATCAGTTTGAAATGTGCTCCCTTTCCTTACTCCTGGGGGGAAATGCTCGAGTAGGTCTTGAAGACAATCTCTATCTTGAAAAGAATGTTCCAGCCAAGAGTAACGGGGAACAGGTGGAAAAGATCGTACGAATTGCCAGGGAATTTGGTATTGAGCCTGCCACGCCTGATGAAGGCAGAAAGATACTGAGTTTGAAAGGCCTGGATAAGGTTGCCTACTGATGTTTGGTCTTATTGTAGGGAACATCCGGAATTTCCAGGATAAGATATCCAGGCGCCAATGAGAGTTTCTTTTGGTGCTGGTCTCATTGTGAAAAGATTCTAAGATAAATTGATGTAGAATGTTTATCGGTTGCGCAACTCGAAATGTGGATCATCCGGTAAATGAGTACCCCGAAATTGTTCGGATAAGAAGTTGGCAGAAGGGAAGGTTGAAGCAGTCTTTTCTTCGATTCCGAGCTTCTCGGCTTGGTGATTTCAAGCAGTTATGGGCGGGTGATTCCTCCCCCCTCCGCTGTTCTCCTCCGCTCCTTCGGAGCGTCGGAGCCAGGGGGTCCCCCATCCCATAACAGCCTGAAATCACGAAAGCCTTCCAGCA
>JAIOSR010000258.1 GCA_021107495.1 Desulfobacterales bacterium
AGGTCTTTCATCGCCCAATATGTTTCGGAATTGGAAGATAAAAAAAGGGCCACTCTTCTTTCGGACAAGGGCTTCCAGATCATTATCTGTGTGCCGCTAATAATCATGGATAGAGTGGCAGGTGTCATGAACCTGGCCACCAGCAAAACAATTGAGCTTGATCAGGGTAATATCGACCTCCTGACGGCAGTGGGCAATCAGATAGCAGTAGCCGTAAATAACGCTATGCTTCACGAAGATCAAGAAAACAAGATTGAAGCACTGAAAGAAAAAAACGATACGATCAAATTTTTTGCCTATACCGTATCCCACGATTTCAAAAGCCCGGTCACCGGCATATATGGCATTACCAGACTTCTCAGGGAAAAATATGGACATGTCTTAGATGAAAAGGGCAGGGAATACTGCGATCAAATCATGAAGACTGGCGAGCACATGGTCGCTGTTGTGGAAAAGCTTAATGCATATATCAGGGCAAAAGAGTCGCTTTTGAATTTAGAAATGATCAAAGTCAAAGAGGTCACGGGAATAATAAAAAATCAATTTTTGGGTGTTTTGAAAAAGCGCGGAATCAGGTGGTCGGAACCTGAGATCCTCCCTGAAATAGTTGCCGACAAATTAGCCCTTTCAAGCGTTTTTAGAAACTTTATTGATAATACCCTGAAATACGGCGGGGAAGATCTACATGAAATCAAAATTGGGTATAATGAAAACGAATCCTTCCACATTTTTTCCTTCAGTGACGACGGTATCGGTCTGAAACAGGGAGATGAAACGGAAATTTTCAAGGCCTTTAAGAGGAATGAAACTTCAAGGGGGGAGGACGGTTTAGGCCTGGGACTGTCTATTGTCAAGGAAATTGCAAAACGACATCAGGGTAAGGTGTGGGTGGACACGGACACTCAAAAAGGAACGACTTTCCATGTATCCATTTCAAAGACGTTGAAGACGGCAGAATGATATCCAACAACAAAACAGAAAGGAAGACTATCATGACTGAATTTAAAAAACTCTTGTTTCCAATTGATTTTTCAGAAGTGTCACCAAAAATGGCTCCCTGGGCACTTACCGTAGCCAAAAAGTTTTCCTCGGAGATCCATTTGCTTTTTGTCGCACGCAAGCTTGAACACCTTTCGAGCCTTAACGTGGCACAGGTATCCATCGAGGACTTTGAGAATGAAGTCATCAGGGGCGCGGAGACAAAGATGGAGGAGTTCGCGACCAAGCATTTCCAGGCTTATTCGGCCTGTAAGACCAGTGTCGTGCTTGGAGATGCGGCTGAAGAGATACTCAACTATGTGAAATCGGAAGAAATTGATCTGATTGTAATCGGCACCCACGGCAGGAAAGGGATAGAGCGGATCTTGTTTGGAAGCGTGGCGGAGAGGGTGATCAAGATGTCTCCGGTTCCCGTCATGAGCATAAATCCTTACAGGACGCGGGAGTCCTGACAAGTGTTCATCCACAAACTAACGGTTTTGGACTTCCATCCTCCGTAGCAGGCTATCCACCCTCCGTAGCAGCTACTGCGGAGGACGGGCGCGCTATCAGCCATCAGCCCGCCATAATGACGGCGGGCAAGCTTTCGGCTTTCAGCAAAGGAGATTAAAAACACGGTGTTGCTGATCGCTGACCGCTGAAAGCTCCATCCAGAAATTGGTTGTTTCTGGATGGACACTACACACACCAACGGTTTTGGAGAGATGGACCTGTCTTCGGGTTTTTAGGCCTTGCTCTTTTGATTCCATTTTTATATAAAAAGGTAATTTCCTTGGAAAAGGAATTCACAATATTAATAGCGGATCGGAATCGCCATGTGAGAGAACTCTTGAAGCGTGAGATGATGGCGGAAGGCTATAGGGTTCGGCTGGCAAAAAATGGCCGGGAGGTCCTGGATCAGGTCTACCAATACGAACCTCTCGACCTCCTGATTTTAGACCTAGATCTTCCGGATGCAGGCGAAGTGGCCATATTAGAGAGCATTGAGGACCGCATTCCCACCTTGCCTGTGGTGGTTCACACCTTCCTTTCAGATTACGCTAATAACCGTGCTGTTTTAAGTACTGCCGTATTTGTGGAAAAGAAGGGAAGCAGCATTGAATCTCTCAAGAAAGTGGTTTTTGAGGTGCTGCACAATTCTAATTTCAAACACACGAATGCTTCAGCGTAAACCTGAACGTCAGAGCCATTAACTTAAAGATTCCTTTGAAATTCCGCACTCAATGCTATTGACTTAAACTGTTTGTCAATGCTACTCGTGCCTTTTGATAGATTTGTATGTAGTAGAATCCTAATCCCTAAATCAACAGCATTGCTCTCAACCACTCCCCTGTCTGCGCCTGCCTGCGCGTGTCCGCACGCATATAGGTGCAACCCACAGGCAGGCGCCAGGGGAGTCGAGACATAAGGTGGAAATTTGGCTTGAATTAATGAAATTAAGTTAGGGTAAAATAACCAGCAACACGGGAATCTTGATATGGATGATCAAAATGAGCAAAAAAAGGCAGGTTATCACCATTCGCTGAGAAGAAATATGCTCTTGACCGTTATCATTGTCTCTATTACACCAATGATCTTAGTCAGTGCCCTTATCCTCTACCAGTTTCGGATTTCCTACCAGGAAAAGGTCT
>JAIOSR010000352.1 GCA_021107495.1 Desulfobacterales bacterium
AGATTAGGCTTGATCATGCTGATGGCAAGCTTCGATGAAACATCAGCCAATTCCTTTGGGATCGTTGACCTTTTTAGATCTTTACCCAGTCCCTTTATAGAATCCCTGGCCACTTTCAGATCATAAAAACGATCCACATCCGTCACTTTTATCTCTCTTTCCGTAAGGATGTTGTGCAGAGTAACCCCTTTTGCACTCTGGTTCATCAGCATCATTTTATTGCCGACAACCCCCTTCTTCAGGATCTGGCTTACCAGATGAATGGTCGTTTCTTCAACTTCCGAGGGAAAACGGCTCAGAAAAAGCATCTCAAAGACCCCGGCCCGGGGGGGAATATCAAGGATCTCAAAAAAACTGTTTCCCAATTCATCACTTGCGGTCGGCTGGGACATCGGCACCTTTTCGGCCTTCGATGAAATCTCTTCCTGGCTATTTGAAATAAAAAGCGACTCGGACAGGTATTCCCGTCCTCCTTTGAATGCCTCCCTTATCCGGGAGACAAGGTTTGTGGCAGTCGGGTCAAAGTCATAGACGGAAAGCACCGACTTGACGGCTTCCTGTCTGTTCTGTTCGGTCAAATTGCGATTCTCAACCAGGAATTCCTGGGAGGCCTTTATGTCCCTGTCAGCCACATCTCCAAGTTTATAGGTTTTGGGGCGTGTCAGGATGTTTGGAAACAGGAGGATGGAGACAATCAGGCTCAAACAAATTAAGATATACCACTTCTTTGCCTCTTCACCAAACCAACGGGCCTTTCCTACCCCGATCTTGCTTTTAGTAAGAGAATCCCTCTCGCCTCTCTTGAAGGGCTTACTTTTTTTAATGGGTCTTATTTTTGGCTTATCGGGTTTGTCCATTATCGAACCGCTTTTTAGTCTCCAGTTTTTCGTATGCGTCTATGATCTCCTGGACCAACGGGTGCCTTATTACATCATCCCTGGAAAAATATACGAATTGAATACCTTTGATGCCCTGCAAAATATTTTTGGCTTCAACGAGCCCTGACTTTTTTCCGTCCGGCAGGTCCGTCTGGGTCACATCTCCCGTAACAACACATTTTGAGCTGAAACCGAGACGGGTCAAAAACATTTTCATCTGCTCGGGAGTGGCATTCTGGGCCTCATCCAAGATCACGAAAGAATCATTTAGTGTTCTCCCCCGCATAAAGGCAAGAGGCGCCACTTCGATCACGCCCTGCTTGAGCAAGCGGGACCCATGTTCGAAATCCATCATATTATGCAGTGCGTCATACAAAGGTCTGAGGTAGGGATTCACCTTTTCATAAAGATCTCCCGGCAGAAAACCTAAGTGTTCTCCGGCCTCCACTGCCGGCCTTGCCAGTACCACTCTGTTGACCTCTTTCTTGACTAATGATGATATGGCCATGGCCATTGCAAGATAGGTCTTTCCCGTTCCGGCAGGACCTATACCAAAAACAATATCAAAGTTTCTGATTCTGTCTATATATTCTTTCTGGTTAATAGTCTTAGGTGTTATGACCTTTTTTTTGGAGGAGATAAAGACCTCGTCCCTGAATATCTTTTTCAGATCGAGAGACGGATCTCCGCTCAGAATCCTCACGGCATAGTCCACATCATTGAGGTAGAGCGGATAACCAACTTCCAAAAGTTTATAGAGTTGATTCAAGACCTTATCGGCTAAGTCGATCTCCCAATCCCCGCCCACAAGCGTCAAGACATTTCCCCTGACATTCACGGAAACCCCGATTTTTTTCTCCAATGTCTCCAAATGGGCGTTGTGCTCGCCACACAGGGTTCGCATCAAGTCGGTATCCGGAAAAGTCAGCTTTTTGCTTACTGAGGTATTGGTAGAAATTGGGCTTTCCAAGCCGGTTATTCTCCTGATATTTGAATAACGATAACCCGCTCCCGGGGCCTGTTGTCAAAATCGAGCAGAACGATCTGCTGCCATGTCCCCAAGGTCATTTTACCCTCGACAACGGGAACATGCAATGATGGTCCTATTAACGCTGCACGCACATGGGAATAACCGTTTCCGTCTCCCCACCTTTCGTTGTGCTCGTAATACATGTTTTCCGGCGCAATTCTGTCTATGGCTTTTTTCAGATCATTGACCACTCCGCTTTCAAATTCAATTGTAGTAAGAGCGGCGGTAGAGCCCGGGGTAAAAAGTGTGACAGCGCCGTTTTGAACAGACGAATCCCTTAACACTCCTGAAACCTGCTCCGTGAGATCAATAATATCGGTCCGCCCCGTGCTCTGAACGAAAATCTGTTGGTTTTTAACAGACATAACCAAACCTCTATCGAGCTAAAGTATCTGCTCAATATTTGGGGGAACTCAAATTTATACGGATACCTAATTGAATAAAGACCGGCATCCGTCGAGGCATTAGGGACTAACGCCGCTATTTATTGAGCTATTACGAGCTAAATTAAAGCCACATCCTTTTAGCGAGCATCAATTACTATCACAGCCCCCGTTTTCATGCAACAAAAAGGCCTATCCTTTTGTGATAATTACTAATATCTACCTGTACTGTTTTGGAATTACACCGTATTTCCCGATCTTATAACCAAAAATCCTTTCCGTGGTCTTAAGGGCCTGTGCCGCCCTCCTCATGTTTCCCCTGCTGGTCTTTAAGGCGTCAATTAACAACTCCCTTTCGAATCTTTCCACGGCATCGTTTAATGATTGGGCCTGCTGTGTGCCGGTATCTTCCGCCGTTTGCAGGGTTGGGGGCAGGTGATAGCTGTGAACAACCTGGTCGTCGCAAAGCAAGACGGCCCTTTCCATACAATTTTCCAGTTCCCTGACATTTCCCGGCCAGTGGTACTGGGTCAGGGCGTCAATTGCGGGCGTTGAAATTCTCTTTATGTCCTTATTATACTCTGAGGCGTATTTTTCGAGAAAATAGTCGGTCAATAAAAGCAGGTCCGCCTCCCTTTCCCTTAAGGCCGGCAAATAAATGGGGTACACGTTCAGCCGGTAGAACAAGTCCTCGCGGAAGTCACCCGCCTCGACCTCGCCGGCCAAATCTTTATTGGTAGCCGCGATGAGGCGAACATTGACATTCGTGGTCTTAGTCTCTCCCAACCTTTCAATCTCCTTTTCCTGGAGGACACGAAGGAGCTTTCCCTGGCTTTCCAGGGCGAGAGACCCGATTTCATCCAGGAAAATGGTGCCCATGTTGGCTAATTCGAATTTGCCCGCTTTCTCACGATTGGCCCCGGTAAAGGCCCCCTTTTCATAGCCGAACAACTCCGCCTCCACAAGATTTGCCGGCAGCGCGGCGCAGTTGACCTTGACCAGCGGTCTGGTGGAACGCAGGCTGTTGTAATGGATGGCATTGGCCACCAGTTCTTTACCTGTGCCGCTTTCACCAAGAATAATGACAGGGGCATTACTTTCAGAAGCCTTTCTAATCATGTCAAATATATTCTGCATTTCAGGTGATTTGCCCACAAGGCCCAGAAAATCATTTTCTCTGTCGCATTGTCTGGTAAGGAGATGAACTTTTTCATCCAGCATTGCAAGTTCTGATATGTC
>JAIOSR010000391.1 GCA_021107495.1 Desulfobacterales bacterium
TATAACTACCGGGAGGCCGGGTGTACGGCGGACCAGGAGATCGCTTTTGTCATTGCCAATGCAATCGCCTGCTCTGAGGAGCTAATCCGTCGGGGCCTCGACATAGACAGTTTTGCCCCGCGACTCAGTTTTTTCTTGTCCTCTCACAATGATTTTTTTGAGGAGATTGCCAAGTACAGGGCCGCCAGAAGAATCTGGTTTCACATAATGAAGGAACGTTTTAAGGCCAGGAACCGGCGTTCATTGACCTTCAGATTTCATGTTCAGACTGCCGGAGTTGCATTAACCGCCCAACAGCCGTTGAACAACATCTCAAGGGCGGCCTATCACGGGTTAGCCGCGGTTCTGGGTGGGGCACAGTCTGTCCACATAGACGGATATGACGAGGCATTGTGTACTCCAACAGAGCTTTCTTCCCTTACCGCCCTCAGGACCAACCAGATTTTGCAGCTTGAAACAAGGGTAACAAATACCATAGACCCATTAGGGGGTTCCTATTTTGTGGAGGCTTTGACCAACCAATTGGAGGAAAAAACGACCGGCCTTTTGGAAAAAATTGATCAAATCGGAGGGATTGTCAAGGCCACGGAAAACGGATGGATACATAAGGAAATATCAAATTCAGCCTATGAATACCAGTTGGCAATTGAGTCGGTCAAAATGCCCATTGTCGGAGTTAATTGTTACAGAATGGAGGATGAAGAGCTTCCCATAAAGCTTTTTGAAGTACCGGCGACCCTTTTGGTTCAGGAGAAAAAACTTGAAAGAATTAAGAAAGAGCGAGATACATCTGAGGCAAAGGGTGCACTGGATGAAATTAGCCGCTGCTGTGATGAAGACGGAAATCTCATGGAGGTTATTGTGGAGGGCGTAAAAACCCGCATTACGGAAGGGGAGATTTCAAATACTCTCAAAGGGGTTTATGGTACCTGGAGTCCTCCGCTTTTCTAACCAGTGTCCATCCGGAAATGGCCCTTTTTCACAATCTCATCGTCAATCGGCGGGATTCGTTGTGCGACGTACTACAGTACGTCTCCGCCTAATCCCTTGATTTTTTCGCACTCGCTTTGCGGTGACTCAGTCCCACTGCTTCGCAGCGGGTTCCCGGAAGCCTTGATTTTGTAAAAAAATGCTCATTTCTGAATTGGACACTTGAGAGTCCCCTTATTTCATTAATGGATGAGCGCTAACAAATGGTTATTGATACTTATCAGGAAGGAAGGAACTTATGAACAAAAAGATCAGGGTAGTGATAGCGCGTCTCGGTATGGACGCCCATTGGAGAGGCAGCATCGTAGTGGCCCGGGCACTGCGCGATGCAGGGATGGAAGTAATATATCTGGGCAACCAGATGCCTGAAACCATTGTAAAAACGGCTATAGATGAAGATGCTGATATCGTCGGTCTGAGCACCCTTTCGGGAAATCATATGGTGCTGGCGCCTGAGGTGGTTCGTGTTCTCAGAGAAAAAGGAGAGGATGAGGCCAAAGTGATTCTTGGCGGTGCAATACCTCCGGACGATATTCCAAGGCTCAAAGAGGCAGGTATAGCTGAGGTTTTTGGACCTGGAACACCTTTGAAAAAAATTATAGACTTTGAATCCGGATCGATATAATTAAAAAAGGTCCATGCAAACATTAGTTCTGCGACGTGAGGATTATTAATTCCCAGACGCGACAAATATGAAAACTCCACATGACGGTCCTCGAACAAGGATAACAAAACTTCAAAACAGCATGAAGAATGCTGATATTGCTGTCATTTTGCTGGGCTATTCGAGATCTACTCTTTACTATGCCGGAACCACTCAACCATCTATCCTGAGCATCACACCTGAAGACTATCATCTTACAGTAATAAGAGGTATGGAATGGGTCAGGAAGGAGACATGGCTCAAATCCGATAAAATCAGTTCCGGCAATGGCTACGGGCATGCAAAGGAGCGACTGACTAATTGGAAAATCGAAATGGGGAGCCTGGGTTTGGAACTGGACATCCTCCCTGCCGGTCAATATCTTCAACTTTCAAAACTCTTTTCTTCATTCAATATCGTTGACATATCGAAATTGATTTTGGATCAAAGAAAAATCAAGGATGCTGTGGAGATTGAGCATACAAGAGAGGCCTGCCGTATTGTCCATTGCGGGCACAAAAGGATCCTTGATGTGCTTCGGGGAGAAATGACTGAATTGGAATTGTCCTCGGAAATAGAAGATGCCCATCGCAAAGCGGGGCACGAAGGTCTTTATTTTATACGGCAGTTCGACTTTTTTATGGGACGCGGACCTGTTGGTTCAGGCGCCAATCTGTCTAAAATCGCCGGTAAGATCGGATCCGTCACCGGTGTCGGCCTGAGTCCTTCCATTCCCATGGGCGCCTCAACAAAGACCATCAAGAAGGGTGATATGATCGTTGTGGATATCCCAACGCATTATCACGGTTATCATGCTGATCAAAGCAGGACATATGTCCTCGGAGAACCTCCCGATATTTGCAGATCCATGTACGATGGTATGAAGGAAATAGCAGATCAAACCATTGAAATGCTGAGGCCCGGGATTAGCTGCGATGATTTGCATAAGAAAGCCCTAAAGGTTGCCGAAGAAATTGGCATGAGTTCTTACTTTATGCGCATAGGCTTAGATTCAAAAGAAGTTCCTTTTATAGGCCACGGCGTGGGTCTTGAACTTAACGAGCCACCCCTGCTTTACACTAATAACCAAGAGGTCCTTGAGGAAGGAATGATCATCGCCCTCGAACTTGAAATGTGCAGGTCTGTTGGGGAAGTGGTGAAGCTGGAAGATATGCTTTTAATTACTTCCGGGGGGTCTGAAATTTTGACCATAACCCCAAGGCACCTACACAAAATTTAAGGAAAGAATTATGTATTACCCACATCAAAGATCAGGATCGATCCGGGACAAAGGGTTGGGTCTTATTCATTTATGTTACGGGTCAGGGGTTGGAAAGACCAGCAGGGCGGTTGGTCTGGCCATAAGGGCGGCCGGAACCGGACTGGATGTGACCTTTGTCCAGTTCATGAAGTCCGGGAATTCGGGAGAAATAGCGGTATTCGAAAAAATTCCTAATATTCATTATCAATGCCCCGGTAAACATCCTTTTATTCTGTCACGGGGTCCGGATACCGTGCATTACGATCATGCGGAAAAGGGACTGAAATATGCCGTTGATGCGATCGAAAATGGGACTGATCTTTTGATATGTGATGAAATGCTGGACACAATCCTTTTCAATTTGATTCAAAAAGAGCGGATCATAGAGCTGATCGAAAAGTGCAAGGGTCGTGTTGAACCGGTTATGACGGGTAGAGATGCGCCCGCGGAAATTGTCGAATTAGCCGACTATGCCACAGTGTTTGTTCAGGAAAAACATCCATATTATACGGGTGCAAAGGCGAGAAAAGGGATCGAATATTAAATGAGAGACCGGATGCAGGCGGGGAACCAATGTGAACGGTTACCACAATTTAAAGCTTGACAAACAAAATGCTCTCACTTACCATTAAACCATACAATACATCTGTTTTAAATGTATTAAATGGAGAAAAAAATGGCACTTGTAAAGAAAACCATTGAATTGGATCAGGATCAGATCAATCGCATCAAAACAGCCCTGAAAGCCAAATCGGAAAAAGAGGCGATAAATGCGGTCCTTAAGCAATTTGACACAGACCTGGAATTGGCAGAGGTGACCCTGAAAGGCGCAGGAAGTTTTGAGTTTGAGGAGGTCTGAACGGGTGCAGGAAAAAGTAGTTTTTGACACAAGCGTGTATA
>JAIOSR010000087.1 GCA_021107495.1 Desulfobacterales bacterium
AACAGCATATGATCAAAACCCTGAGTTTCGGAAGGTGGCGGTTCAAAGAGTGGGGAAAAAAGGATATACGGCCCTTTATGAATTGCCGGACACAAGTGGCGTGTGGCGAACCTGGGCCCATGCCAATCCCAAGATAATAGGTATCGATATGAGTAAACTGAAAAAGCCCCTCGGAAAAAATTTTCCTGGTTTCTGGAGGGTTTATATAGGTGTAAAAAAAGGTAAGGAATCAAAAGGATATTATACCTGGCAAGATAAAGACGGGAGTGTAAGGGATAAGTTTATGGTATGTACACCTGTGGAGGGAACTCGTTACATTATTGCAGCTACTACTTATTTGGACGAGTTCACCATGCCGATAAAGGATATGGAAGCGCGTGCCAAAGAACGGTCCGTGGAAACGAGAAATATCATTTTTGCAATACTTGCCGGTACTATCTTTTTGATCGGAGTTATAGTTTCCCTTTATGGCCACAGTTTAACAGGTAGAATCAAATCTCTTACTAACACAGCGGACCGTATCAGTGTGGGTGAACTGGATGCAGAAATTGAGATCAAATCAAAAGATGAAATCGGAGACTTGGCCGAAGCCATTTCGCGTATGCAGGAGAGTATCCGTCTCTCAATAGAGAGACTGCGCCGGCGAAGGTAAACATGAACTTATTTGAAGCATTTTGAGGATTAAAAGTGATTATTGTTCCCAAAGAAAAGCCTGTGATTGAAAACTTGAACAGCTATTATCTCGACATAAGGAAGTTGATCGAGCATTACCAGGGAGAGATAGGTTCGGCCTGTGTCCATTTTCAGGCCCCTTCTGCGGAAGGGGTGGTTTTCTTTGACAAGGATGACCTTTTGAACGGATTTTTCCGGGACAGTGAGGGAGAGTCTGAAGGGAAGGCAGTGATAGACCGTCTTATGGAAGCGTCGGTCGGCCATAATTTTGCGATAAGTATCTATGAAATTGATCCCGAAAAAATTTATTTCTGGGCCAATATACCGGCGGCAGAGAAAATTTATAAAGACCTGAGTGCAGAGTTTACTGATCTTGAAGGGTTGATAAAAAAGATGGGTTCGCAAAACCTCACGGGTTTTGTTGATGTGTCCATAGGCGACGGGAAGGAAGGCGGACTCATTTTTTTTGACAATGGGGAGATCGTAGGCGGTTCCTTTTCCTGGGAAAAAGGGGAGTTCAAAAATTCAAAGGAAAGCAAGGAACTCCTCATTCAAAAGACAAAGGAACTGGGTGGCATTTTTAATGTCAGCAGGATTTCTCTGAAAAAGGAAGGCTTAGAGCGTCAATCGGAAGATATTGAGCAGGAAGGCACTTCGAATGTTTTAACGATGCTGGAAGCACTGCTGAACGTATTTGAAAGAGTCATCACTTCCAATAGGGGGATTGCATCGAAGTTTAACACCCTCTTGAAAAAGAAATTTATGGAAAAGGCGGATGAGTTTGTTTTCCTTGATCCATTTGTTGCAGAATTTCAATATGCCGATCAGAAGATTACGTTTACAGGGGATGCCGGTGACGAGGAACTTGTTAAGGGGTTAACGGAGAGTGTAAAGGAAATAGCGGACGGACTCGGGATTCTTTCCCGGCTTAATGGTGAATTAAAAGCATGGTCTGAGAAATACGGAAAAGATCTTGAGAAATTTCATGTCAGTTTTTGATATGGTCTTTATTTTCCGTGTTTGCCCAGAAGCCAGGACGGGCTGAAAAGAATATGAAAAGTATACTTTCTAAGACTATTAGTGACAAACCGGCAAGATGGCATGCCGAATTTATAGATAATTTACCTGTAGGTGTTTACCGAACAACGCTCGAAGGGAGGCTTGTTTACTGCAACAGGCGTCTGGCCGAGATATTCGACTTCGCTTCCGTTAGTGATTTGATCGGATATCCGGTAGCCGATTTGTACTGCAACAAAAAAAACAGGGGAGACTTGATAAATGCGATTATGGAGAAGGGCTATGTGGAAGAGCTCTGTTTTCCTTTCAAAAAAAGGGAAGGTACGCAAATATGGTGTAACATAACGGCCAAGGCAGTGTTTGATAATGATGGAATAGTGGTATTTGTTGACGGCATCATGAGGGAAGTGACTGGAGAGATGGAAGAAATGGTTGCCGTGTCGGGCCTTGATGGAAGGGAGCGGTTGACTAAAGAAAAGTTGCAGGGCGTTTTAGAGATGGCTGGCGGAGTTGCCCATAGATTGAATCAGCCCCTTACAATCATTAATAATCTACTTGATGAAGTCTTATCAAATCTGCGGCCCCATGACGACAATTTTCAAAAGGCGGTAAGAATGCGTGATCAGATCAAAAAACTGAACGAGATCGCAAAAAAAATAGGAGGCGTAAGAAAATATGAGTCAATGGACTATGTTGGCGGAATAAAGATCGTGGATATTGACAAGGCATCATAGGATTGAAGATCGAAAATTGAAGATTGAAGATTTGTTCCGCCTTTTGAGGGATTGTGGTCATTCTGTTATGTTTTTCGATCTTTAGACAAACGATATGAGTTCAAATAATAACAACCATTTAACCATTTAATGATGTCTGTAAATAGTTCCTGAGGGAAACCCCACTATTTGTCAATTCTATCGAAGGGAAAAATCTTAAATCTCAATATCTATGCTATATGATTTTTAGCTGAGGTCGCAATAACAGTCTTGCTCAGTTTTTGTTCAGACATTAAATAGTGCTCATCCATAAACTAACGTTTTTGGATTGGCGCTATCAGCCATCAGCTTTCGGCTTTCAGCAAAGGGCATTAAAAACAAGGTGTCGGCTGATTGCTGACCGCGGAAAGCCCCATCCAGAAATTGATTGTTTCTGGATGGACATTAAATAGTCAATTTCCAATTTAAAATAGTCAATGCTAAGAGGGTTCCAATGATAAAAAAGGTTCTTGTTGTTGATGATGACCAGGAGATGTTGCTATCTCTCAAAGAAGGATTAGAAAAGTATAACGAGACTTTTTCCGTATTGATGGCCGGAGACGGCCTTATCGCCATGGAAAAACTTAAGAAACTTCCCATCTCACTCGTAGTCACTGATCTTAAAATGCCACGAATGGATGGGTTTACACTCTTGGCCCGCATTATGGAACAGTATCCGGACATACCGGTAATAATCATGACCGGATACAGCACACCTGAAATGCAAAAACTGGCCCGGGAAGGAGGGGCAGTAGGTTATATTGAGAAACCTTTTATGATTGAAGATCTGGCCCGGAAAATAATGACTGCCATGAGAAAGGAATCTGAGGGCGGGACTTTACATGGTATTTCCTCGGGAATGTTTTTGCAGTTGATAGAAATGGAACAGAAGACCTGTACCATCAGACTGGTGGACAAATCATCAGGCAAACAGGGGGTACTCTTTTTTAGAGATGGAGAACTGCTTGATGCCAGAATAAATGGCCTTAAGGGTGTTAAGGCTGCCTATGAGATATTTTCCTGGGATGAGGTCACTCTTATAATCCAGAATGTGTGCTCACAGAAGGAAAAGAAAATCAAGAGCGACCTTCAGGTAGTACTTCTTGAAGCTATGCGTTTGAAGGATGAGGCTTCACAGATGGAAGAACCAAAGGTTTTGACTGAAGAGAAAAAGGGTGCCGAAAAGGCGCCTGATCAGGCGGAGTCGCAGAAGCCGGATTTCATGCAGGATATCAGAAGCAAGGTGGAAAAGGAAATAGGGGAAAGATGCGGACTTGAAGACATATTCCAGGATAGTTCATGGGATAGTCTAATGGCGCAAATGTCGGAGGTAGGTGAACTTTTTGGTGCCGGGAAATTAAAAGTAGGTTATCTCGACATAGGTGAATCGAACGATTTTATCCTGTTGCCGGGCAAAAAAACCACTGTGATTTCCGTAAATCCAAAATGTCCCAGAGACAGAATCGTACAGGTCCTGAACGAATAAAGCCGTTTCGCGATATGAGCATTCGCCCCGCATAGGAGGGGCTTAAAAGAGAGAAGAAGTCACCTGTCTGCGTGCGTACACGCACAGGCAGGCGTTGAATAAAGGAATAAAACGAAAAGAGGTTAATTTATTGAAAGAGCTATTTAATGATATTCTAACAATCGAGGATGTTGAGGGCGTCATGCTTTTTTCTTTTGGTGGGGAACTTGTCTTTAAGGAATTTTTATCTCCATTACTTGACGAATCCGGAAATATGGACTTGTGGGGCCTTTTCATTGATTCCCTGAAGGGGATCAGGGAAGCGGATCTGGTTTTTGAAAAGGCCAGGCTCTATGTGCGAAAGACCTCATCAGGTTACGTGATGATCCTGATGGGAGTTTTTGCGCCTATTGCGATGGTCAGGCTCAATTGCGATATACTTTTGCCTTCTTTAAAAAAGACGGCAACTACCAAAGGATGGAGGAATCTTTTTAAAAAGAAGACATCGTAACACGCGATTTGGCTGCCTCATAGAAATATGCTACGCACCGATTAAATAATGCGCCAAGGCATTTAACCCCAGTAAGCTCTACCGGACCTACAGTGCCCCGATAGCGGGATTTACGCTTCGCTACAACACGCGGGGTAAACATTTCACTCTGATGGAATTTCGGCATAAAAATTCCATATGATTAAAAAGCCATTTGGTGCTTTGACGAGCATGAGTATGGATGTAAACACGAGAATAAAAGAGGCCGAGGTCTATCATTCCATGGGTTTGACCGTGGAGTCCCTCGGTATATATGAACAGATACTCTCAGAAAGACCTGAGCTGGACGCCAAGGGTTACGAGACAATCACGGAGAAAATCAGCAGATTAAAAAAGGAAATCGCTGATCGGGAAGTGACTGACAAGCAGCTCGTCTCCGCTGAAGATGTTTCTGCCTTTAAAGAGAGCCTTTCAGGATGTGAAGAAATCCCGGCTATTATTGACAGTGCTTCCGCTTTCAAGGAATTGGGCCTTTTGGGAGACGCAGTTTCGGAATACGAAAAGTTGTTCATGCTGGAATTCCCTATCGAAACGATTATTCCGGATTTAGTGGAATGCCTGTTTAGACTCCATTCGCCTTCGAGGGCTGTAGAGGAAGCGGAAAAAATAGTGAGTGACCATGTCCTTGGAAAAAAGGAAATGGCCCAGATAAAATTCAGGCTTGGCCTGGAAATGGAGGAGCGCAACCATAAGGATCTGGCCCTTGAACTTTATGAGTCTGCCGGGGATCTGGATCCTGAAAATGGGGAGATAAGGAATAAGCTTTCTTCGGTAATGGCCAGTATCTCTTCAGGCTCCAAATACGATTATCTCCTGAACCAGAAAATGGTGAACACCGAGCAGTTGCAAAAGGCCCTGGCCCTTTCCAAGAAAAGCAGAAAGAGCGTGGAATGGATCTTGATAGAACAATTTAATGTCAAAAAGGAGGCTCTCGGTAAATCCCTTTCGTTTTTCCATGGTTGTCCTTTCAGGATCTATGATCCCGATTTGCCTAAGCCGATAGAGCTTATCGGCAATCTGAAAAAGACCTTTTTGTTACATGAATTATGGGTTCCTCTGAGCTGGGGAAAGGATGGGATCGAGATTTTGATTGATGACCCCAGAGACCTCAGCAAGACTGATCACATAAGGACACTGCTGAAGACTAAGAAAATAAATTTTTCAGTGGCCATAAAGGAAGACATTGAAGATTTTATCAGGATTTTCTTTGACGAAAAAAAACGGGATGATTCAGGGCCGCTGGAAAATATGGATGAGGACTTTGATCTCATCCCGGACGTCTCTTTTGAAGAAGAAGAAGATTTTGAAGAAGTTGAAGAAGTCGATGAAGCATCCGGACAGGTAGTAAAGTTTGTTGATCAGGTCTTGGTGGCTGCCTTTAGAAAAGGGGCCTCCGACATCCATATCGAACCCTCACCCCTTATAAAAACTACCTCTGTCAGGTTTCGCATGGATGGCGTGTGCCAGGAATATCTCCAGGTCCCTAATTCCATGGCCAGGGGAATACTTTCGAGAATCAAGATTATGGCCGGGCTGGATATTGCGGAAAGACGTCTTCCTCAGGACGGGAAAATCAAATTCAGGCGCAAAGGTATTCCCACGTTTGAACTTCGCGTCGCCACACTCCCCACTACAGGAGGGTTTGAGGATGTCGTGTTGAGAATTTTAGCAAAGGCCGGCGCCATGAAGATGGATGAAATGGGATTGAATGAACGAAACCTGAACCTCATGAAGGAGATTGTTTCCCAGCCCTATGGTCTGGTGCTTGTCGTGGGGCCAACCGGTTCAGGTAAGACCACATCGCTTCATGCTGCATTAGGCCATATTAATAAGCCGGGTATTAAGATCTGGACGGCCGAAGATCCTGTGGAAATCACGCAATTAGGTCTAAGGCAGGTGGAGGCCAAGCCCAAGATAGGGCTTGATTTTGAAAGGATAATGCGTGCTTTCTTAAGGGCAGATCCTGATGTGATCATGATCGGTGAGATGCGCGATCAGGAAACCGCATCAATCGGTGTTGAGGCGTCTCTTACCGGCCATCTGGTTTTCTCGACACTGCACACCAACAGTGCACCTGAAACAGTGACCCGACTTCTGGACATGGGCCTGAACCCTCTCAATTTTTCCGATTCATTTTTGGGCGTGATGGCCCAGAGGTTGGTCAGGAGACTGTGTAAAGAGTGCCGTGAGGAATATCACCCGTCCGAAGAGGAATTTGAGGAAATCGTGTCCGACTATGGGAAAGAGTATTTTGAGGCTACCGGGATAGAGTTCACTCCCGATCTAACTCTCTATCGTCCCGGAGGTTGTGATGTATGTTCCGGGACCGGCTATAAGGGAAGACTTGGAATCCACGAACTGATGGCCGGCACACCGGACATAAAGAGTATGATCAAGAAACAGGCCGACTCAGAAATGCTTTTTGAACAGGCCATAAAGGATCACATGAGCACCCTGAAGCAGGACGGCATTATGAAGGCTTTTCAGGGGTTAACGGATATCAGTGAGATAAGGCGGGTGTGTATTAATTGACGATTGAATATTGCAAAATTGTCAATCTTCAATCGAAAATTGTTAATATCGGGGGTGAATAAAATATCTAAGAAAGCCTTAATTGTGGATAATGATAGCTTTTTCGTGGAATTTCTTGCGGAATTGCTTGAGGCGCGGGAATATAGCGTGATAAAGGCCTATGACGGTAAGGAGGGCATTTCAAGCCTGGAACAGGAGAGCGTTGACCTCTTGTTAGTAGACATGATTATGCCAAAGATAGACGGGAAACAGTTAATAAAATTTGTCCGCACAAAATTTCCCGATGCCGGCTTTCCCATTATTGCCCTGTCAGGGGTAATGATTGAACAGTTAGACAGGCTTGAAGAGATAGGCGCTGATTACTTTATTGCCAAGGGCCCTATGGAGAAAATGGCAAAACACATCGAGACCCTGTTAGACAAAATCGAAGTTGAGCCGATGCCCTCTGAATCTGATGAAGTGATTTTCCAGGCAAGCAACCTGATCCCGAGGCAAATAACAGATGAATTGATCCAGACCGTAAATTTTCACAGGGCCGTCAGTGAAGGCGCGGGTGTTGGAATAATGGTCCTTGATCGGGATACCAGGATCATTATCGCCAATTCTTCGGCCCTTGAAATAATGAGCAAATCCTCTGAAGAAATACTTAATCGTCAGTTTGTATCCCTGTTTTTGAGAGAAGAAACGCCGAAAGTAATCGACGCACTCAAGAAAGTCCTACTCAAACAGGAATTGGGAAAAGCCTTTTTTTCAGCGTTTATTAATGCTCAAAAAATACGTATCATTGTCTCGCTTCTCAAGATTGATGGTGAAATAGCCGGATGGATCATAACCATGGAGGATGCCGGTAAATGGGCAGAACAAGTCTGAAGAACAAACTCATCCTCAGCTTTATGGCCTTGCTGTTGATTGTAATGGTAGTGGTTGGCGTTGTCCATGGGATATCGGATGACTTTTTCCTGGCCCAGGCCATATCCGCTGTCTTGGCCCTTATTGCAGGCATTATTTTCGGAGGTATGTTTTCCAAATCCCTCGTCAACAGGTTAAACAGCCTCAGTAATGTTGCCAGGGAGATCAGTCAGGGGGATCTTTCCAGGGACATTCCTTTATTGTCCCAAGATGAAGTCAGAGACCTTGAAGAAATTTTCAGTACGATGGTTGATGATCTCAGGACCATGATACTTGATTTAAAAAATGTGTCCCAACAGATTCAGAAAACCAATAAAAGTCTTTCCAGTCTGGTGAAAAAGGTGGTGGCAAACAGCAAGGAGATAGACCAATCGGCAAAGCTCATAGCCAAGGGCTCTGAGGGTCAAACCCTAATTGTTCAGAAAACCGCTCTCAGACTGGATAATGGATTAAACGAGATGGACGAGATGGTCAGACAGTCGGCAGAAACGGTTTCCAAAGTCAATGAGGCGCGGCTTAAGACCGAAAAAGGTGAGGTCGAGGCCCGGGAGACACTTGTCTATTTAGATGATGTTCTCAAGCAGATGGTAGAAAACACCCAACCTATTTTTGAATTGGCGAATAAAGTAGAAAAAATAAAAATGGTAGTTGATGTCATTGACGATATTGCTCAAAAGACTGACCTGCTTTCCCTTAATGCCTCAATCGAGGCCACAAGGGCCGGCGAAACAGGCAAGGGCTTCGCCTTAGTGGCCGATGAAATAAGGAGGATGGCCGATAACTCCAAGCGGTCATCCCGGGATATCCGAAAAATGATTGAAAACATACTCGAAGACAACCAGGCTGTGTCCGTGGCCCTTACCAAAAGCCAGGAGGGTATCAATCAAGGCAGGAAAACCATACACAGGGTGGTAGACACATTTGGTGAGACATTGAAGGGCGTCAAGGATATTGCCATGACCATACAGGAAGTTGAGGAGGAGACCGGCAAACAGGTAAAGCAGATGAGAGGCCTTTTAAACTATTTTCAGGAGCTTTCACGGCTTGCCAATAAAAATTTTGTCTCCACCCAGAAGACCACTATTGCGACCAGAAATCAGAAAGAAGACATGATAAAGATAGTAAAGGCAATGAAGTCACTGAATGCCCTTTCGGGAAAGATGATGGAAACCCAGCGGCGCTTTAAGCTCAGCGCAGGCGATGAGCCTGCTTCATAAAGCAAACGAAGCATATTAGGGTATTTTATTTGGAATTGTTTACGTTTAAGGCAGCGGATGAATACTTTGGAATAGATGCCCGGCATGTCTACCGTGTAGTGGAAGATGCCAGGATCACACCAGTTCCCTTGGCACCTCCGAGCCATCTGGGCCTGATGTATTACAGGGGAGAACTGTTTGATGTTATTGATGTTGTAAACTTGTTAGGAAAGAGAAAGGAAAATCTTAATAATAAGTACAGGATTATTCTTGTAAAATGGTCTGACAAGAGAATGGCGCTGGTTCCCGATGGAATCGTCGGGTTGTTATGGATTGAGGACGAGAAAAATACAGATACCGTTTATGAGGGGGTAAATTATACTGCGCGGCGTGTTACCCCTGAGTACATATGGAGCACATTGTTGAAACTATCCTATGGACCTGACAAAATATGAAAAAATATTCACTCAGGAGTCGGAGAAATACCTTGAACAACTCGATCTGCTCCTGATTAGTGTGGAAAAAGACCCGTCCAATCTTGCCCTGTGGGCCGACATCCACGGTAAAATTCATTCCATAAAAGGCATGGCCAGTGCCCTCAGCTTAGAAAAAATTGCCTCCCTGAGCCACGCCATGGAAAAATGGTGTAAGGAGTTTCAACAGGACACTGTGGTACCTCAACCCAGTGCCATTCAGTTGCTCTTTCAAGGTGGGGACCTGCTCAGACTCTTAGTGGCGAGAATGGATGAAATCGGTTGTGCTGAAGACCGGAACTTGTATGACGCCTTGATCTCCCAATTCAAGAAGGGGCCGGATGAGTTGGCGGTCGAGGTTGATACGGGTGTGCCGCCTCAGCTCTCCATTCGTTCTTCAGCCGAAGGACTGAAATATGTCCGGGTGAAGTACTCCCTGATAGAAGAACTTTTAGGCCTTTCACAGGAAATTCTTTTTTTGGAAAATTCTTTGCCCCCCCTTTCCCTGGAACAGGTATCCGGGGGTCTTAAAAACTGGATTGATGACTACACTTCCATGCTCAAGGGATTCCATTTTCGCCTGGCCCAGTTGCGCCTCGTCTCGGTGGCGGACTTTACAGATATCTTTGTAAAGACCATCAGAAACCTGGCTAAGGAAAACAAAAAGGAGGTCGTGTTCGAGGTTGTTGGAGGAGCCCTGGAGGCGGATATCACTCTTCTTGAACGGCTCAGGGAGCCTTTTGTTCATATCTTTAGAAATGCTATTGCCCATGGCATTGAATATCCTGATGAACGAGCAAGACTGGGGAAGAGTGCTCAAGGAAAAATCGGGCTGAATGCGACCCGCAAAGGAGATAGCCTCATCATCAAATTGAGCGATGATGGGAGAGGAATTGACAGAACAGCCATTACCGGATACCTCAAGGATAAGAAGTCCATGAGAGAAGAAGAGATTGCACGGATGTCCGAACAAGAGTTTTTTGATACCATTCTCAGCCCTGATTTTACTTCTGCGTCTAAAGCCACGAACATTGCGGGCAGGGGTATCGGTATGAATGTCGTTGCCCAGGCTATTGAGTATTTGGGTGGCACGATAACCATTGACTCGTTACCTGAAAAAGGGACTGAATTCACTGTCAAGCTTCCCGTCTCCCTTTCGGTTGTTTACGCCATAAACTTCAGATTGGGTGGATACACCCTCTCCATCCCCACCTCGAACGTTGTATCCATCGACCGAAGGGAGCCTATTTTTCCTGAGGATATGGATTTTTATTATGACCTCAAGGGATTATTGGGTATTAAGGACGATGGAAAAAAGGAATCTCATGTCCTGAAGCTCAGACACCCTGGGGAAAAGTACACCGAAAACGGGGCGGGGGTGGAAATGGAAGTGGCCGTGGACAGCATTATCGGCAATAAGCCCATCATGGTCATGCCGGTTGGGGAACTGTTGGCAAAGGTAAGGCTTTTCGCCGGTGTAGGTATCCTTGAAAACGGCGATATATCAATCCTGCTCGACATTGAAAACTTTCCCAAAGGACCGGGATACTGGAAAAGCGCAACTTCTTAAAGGCCCTTCGTTCGTAACTGCAGAGGTTCAAAGTTCCAGGTTCACGGTTCAATGTTTCTTTTCTGAACCTTAAATCTGATAACCTGGGCAGTTACCTTTGTTCTTGGATTTGTTGATTCATTTCTCAGAAAGGCATTGCCCTGTTTCCCCTCCCCCAACCCTCTACCTTTACTGCTAAAGACGGGAACTTCGACAAACGAAAGGGGCATCTTCAGCTTTAGCCTGGCTTGGATTTTGGCCTTACCCTGTTTTAAAATCCCCCCTACCCCCCCTTTAAAAAAGGGGGGAACTTATGTTTTGTACTTGGTAAAAAACAAATTTTTTCATAATGTTCCCCTTTTTTAAAAGGCGCCCCCATCGCCCCCCCCTTTGAAAGGAAGGATGAGGGAATTTCGCTATCCGCTATTTGGACTTTTTCGTTTCCCTGCCTTTTGTATACACCCATATTGCATTTTTATTCCATATCTTATAGGCTTTATTGAAAAAAGACTCCGGTTAGAGGGTCTTGATTTTCCGGAATGCACGGACATTGCCTTGTCTGAAACAACAAAAAAAATATTACGGGTATTCTCCATGCCGATCAGCGGGATCCACATGATTTTACTGATTTTAGCATTTGCCCTTCTCTTTTGCCTGTTTTTTCCGCAAATCGAAAATTTCTTTATTTTTTATCCGGACAAAGAATTAGAATTTCACCCGGCGGACTGGCATTTGACTTTTGAAGATGTCTATTTTGAAGCAGAAGACAAAACCAGAATACACGGGTGGTTCTTTCCGCAAAAGGGAAATGCTCCCGTAATCATATTCTGTCACGGGAACGCAGGGAACATATGTCATCGCCTCGAAAACGTAAAGCTCCTGCTGGATCAAAAACTCCAGGTCTTTATCTTTGACTATAGAGGATATGGGCAAAGCAAAGGCCGTCCGTCCGAGACGGGAATTTACCGTGACGGACTGGCCGCATACGATTTTTTAGTAATTAAGAGGAACATACCGCCGGAAAGGATCGTCCTCTTTGGTCGTTCCCTTGGCGCAGCAGTAGCCATTGAAATCGCCCTTAAAAGAAAAGTCAGGTCACTCATCACGGAAAGTGCCTTTACATCGACAAAGGGGATGGCAAAAACCATGCTCCTTTTCATGCCCTTCTCGTTCTTTTTACCTCCCCACTACAACAACCTGGAGAAAATCACCCGGATCGATGTTCCCAAGCTTATTATCCACGGCGAAAAGGATGAAATCGTGCCCTTTTTTATGGGACAGAAGCTATACGAAAACGCACAGGCCCCACGATACTTCTACCCTATTAAAGACGCCGGGCATAATGACACCTATGTCCTTGGGGGGAAGGGATATTTTGATACCCTGACTGCATTTGTGAAGGATTCAAAAATTTAATCGTTTTTCCCCAATTCAACAGATCTATTGCAGGCGGCCACAACCGCCTTCCCTATGGTTTCCTTTAAACCCATTTTGTCAAGTACGCCCAGGCCTGCCTCGGTAGTGCCGCCGGGCGAGGTTACCATTTCTCTCAAACGTGACAGGGGATGCTCCGAAGACTTTGCCAGATGGGCCGCTCCCAAAAAAGTCTGAATCACTAATGAAAGAGCTGTTTCTCTTTCAAGACCCACTCCGACCCCTGCGTCCACCATACACTCCATCATCCTGAAAATATAGCCCGGCCCGCTTCCCGAAAGGGCCGTCACCGCGTCCATCATGGCCTCTTCCACTTCCACCGTGTCTCCCACGGCATCAAAGATGGTCCTTGCGGTCGCCATGTGGTCCGGTTCTGCAAATTGGCCTGCCGCCAATGCGCTTACGCCCTTCTGGACCAGGGCCGGTGTGTTCGGCATAACACGGATGATCGGGATATCCCGTTTGAGCACGTCGTGGATCATCTTGATCGGGATTCCCGCTGCAATGGAAATGATCAAATGATCATCCCTGATTCCGTCTTTCACCTCGTCCAGTACATCCTTCATGTTCTGAGGCTTTATGGAGAGCACCACGGTAGAACATTGATCCACCAGGTCCCGGTTGGAACCGTATGACTCCACGCCAAATTGTTCGGCCATACGTTTTAATGCACTTAAATCCTTGTCCGAAGCCCCTAACTGCCCTTTTTCATAAACACCGCTTTCAATGAGCCCTTTAATCATGGCCGTGGCCATATTGCCTGCCCCGATAAAACCTGCATTTCTCTTTTCCGTCATCAAAATTCCTCCATTACGATTCCATTAATATGTAAATTTGATGGACTCGTAAAAGTCCATCAATAGGCCGAGGGCGGGTAAGCCCCGGCCTGGGGTGGGGGTGGAACCATTTGAA
>JAIOSR010000423.1 GCA_021107495.1 Desulfobacterales bacterium
GGGTCTCAAGACCGTTAATGGTCTGGTGCAGCATGACATGGTTCAGGACACTTCCCAGGGCATACTTGGCGTTATCATCCATGACCGCGGCCTCCACGGCCTCGCTGATGGCCATGCCGAGACTTCCGGGACAATCCGGGTCCGCATCCAGGATCTGCTGGCCCGCCTTGGTCAGGGTGCTGGGACTCGCAACACACTTTGCCCCCCATGTTTCCATCATCATGCGGCGATACGGCTTGTGGTCAAAACTGATCCTCACCATCCAGACATCGCACTGTATACCAAACATGGCACAGCACATGGCAAGGGCGCTTCCCCACTGGCCCGCACCGGTCTCGGTGGTAATCCGTTTTGTGCCTGAAATCTTGTTGTAGTATGCCTGTGCTATGGCCGTGTTCGGCTTGTGACTGCCGGCCGGGCTCACCCCTTCATTCTTAAAATAGATTTTGGCAGGCGTGTCTAAGTGTTTTTCGAGCTCATATGCCCTGTACAGAGGAGTCGGCCGCCATATCGCATATTTTTCCAGGACCTCTTCAGGAATATCGATCCACCTTTCCTGGCTTACCTCCTGCTCTATCAGCGGCATGGGAAAGATGGGCGCCAGGTCATCAGGTCCAACCGGCTGTCCGGTCCCGGGGTGAAGCGGGGGTTCCATTGGCGTCGGCATATCCGCTGCAATATTGTACCATTGACGCGGCATTTCCGACTCGGGTAGAAAAATCTTCTTAGTCTCCATAACGCCTCCTCTTTAGAATGTTAATTGGGGTTCCGGTTCGTAACAACCTTTGCTACGGACCTCCTGTGCCCATTTTAAAAGCCATCAATCCTGTTGGATTATTTACAGCTCAATTTTCGTTACTGAATGAACATTCTCAAGATTACGCATCTCTTCCAGGATTTCATTGCTTACGACCGTGCTGGTGGCAAGAAAAATGATATTCTGTTTCTTCTCCTTTTCTTCACCTACATGCATGCGACTTATATTGATTTTATGGTTTCCGAGGGTGGTTGTGATCGAACCGATTACACCCGGGCTGTCTTCATTTTCCATGAGGAGTATGTGCCCCTCGGGAATGGCCTCCAGATAAAAGTCGTTAATGCGAAGGATTCTTGGAAGAGTCTGGCCGAAAATGGTTCCTGAAACGATATTTTCGCCCTCTAAGGTGTTGACCTTAAGCATAATGAGGCTGGAAAAATTCTCGGAGGTACTGGTTTTGGATTCCACCACTTTGATTCCCTGATCAGCGGCAACATAGGGGGCATTGACGAAATTGACGTCATCCTTGAGGATCGGCGTGAGGAGCCCCTTGAGCATGGCCGTTGTCAGAGGAGTGACATCATATTCGGTGACCTTACCCATGTAGTTGATCCGGACCTCCAGGATGGCGCTGCGCCCGAGCTGGGCCTGTAGAGCCCCCATTCTCTCCACCAGCGTGACATAGGGACGAAGCGTACTCATCAGTTCGCCGCTGATACTGGGGACATTGACGGCATTTTTTACGGAACCGTGAAGCAGATATGCCACGATCTGATCTGCCACATCCCTGGCCACATTGTCCTGGGCCTCCCCGGTGGAGGCGCCGATGTGAGGGGTACAAATAAAATTCGGAAGACCCATCAGTTTTGATTCACCGGGCGGTTCAGTAACAAAGACGTCCACTGCGGCCCCTCCCAGGTGTCCTGACTCAAGGGCCTCATAAAGATCGTCCTCATCCACGATTCCGCCGCGCGCGCAGTTTATCACCATGGCGCCCTCTTTCATTTTTGCCATGGCCTCGCCATTGATCATGTTTGCGGTCTCATCGGTTTTGGGCGTATGAATGGTGATGTAATCGGCCCTTTTAAGCAGTTCGTCAAATGAGACCGGTTCAAGATCGAGCTTTTCAAGGACCTCCGGCTTAATATAGGGATCATGGACGATTACCTTCATTTTCAACCCCTTTGCCCTGTCAGCCACAATACGTCCTATATTTCCGGAGCCGACCAGACCCAGGGTCTTATTAAACAGTTCCCTCCCTTTCAGCTTCTTCTTCTCCCATTTTCCGTCTTTTAGAGATGCGGTGGCCTGCGGTATATTACGGGAAAGTGCCATGATCATGGCGATGGTGTGCTCGGCCGTAGTGATGGTGTTTCCTTCCGGGGTGTTCATGACAACGATTCCATGACGGCTTGCGGCCTGAATGTCCACATTGTCCAAACCTATCCCCGCCCTGCCTATTACCTTCAGTTTATGGGCGGCCTCGATAATATCGGCGGTGACTTTTGTGGCGCTTCTGATCACGAGACCATCATACTGATCGATAATTTCCTTGAGTGCCTCAGGGGCAAGACCGGTGTTGACATCTACATCGATACCCTGGGTTTCCTGAAATATTCGAACACCAACATCCGATAGCGGATCACTTACAAGAACCTTCATAAACCATCCCCCTTTCAGAACACACCATACCTTGGGCGCGGGTTTGTTTTGAAATGTGTTGATGTTTAATAACCGGTAGGTCTTTTGTTGGTCAAGCCTGTTAATTCGGTGAGAAAATGGTGACAAAAAACCACTATTCGTCGAGGGATAAAAGATAGGACCTGAGATTGATGCCTTTATTCTTCAATCCAAGTTTGGTTCTTAGCTTGTACCGGTGAGAAGAAATTGTATTTAACGAAGTTCCCAATAATTCAGCCATTTCTTTATTCATCAAACCTTCTTTTACAAAGTGGGCTATACGGATTTCCATTGGAGTAAGATTCAAAAAACTTGACGATAATTTGCTGATGAGGGGGGAAGTAATGTTATCCAAATTTGACTCAAGTGTATTGATGAGGATCATTTGATCCGTGTTCAAAGGGCTCTTTTTCAACCTGTTCAGGTATGGAATAACCAACTGCTTCACATTTGATA
>JAIOSR010000045.1 GCA_021107495.1 Desulfobacterales bacterium
TTGGGAAAGGAATTCGAATTTATGAAAAAAATGGCGAATATGCAAATACTCTTTAATCCCGAATCCGTTGCCGTGATCGGGGCCTCGGACAAAGAGGCTAAATTAGGCTTTCATGTCATGAAAAGTCTGATAAAGGGGGGATTTTCCGAAAAGATTATCCCGGTTAATCCGGGAGGAAGTGAAATCATGGGTTTAAAGGCCTTCCCTTCGATAGCAGATTGTGAAGGCCCTGTTGATCTGGCCATTGTGGTGTTGCCCGCAAGACTCGTACCGGGTGTTTTCAAGGAATGCGCGAGCAAGGGTGTGAAAGGCATTGTCCTTATCTCGGCAGGTTTTAAAGAGATTGATGACCCGGCCGGAGCGGATCTCCATGAAGAAATAGCTGGCATTGCCAATGAGGCCGGGATACCGGTAATCGGGCCAAATACCTTTGGTATGATAAATTTCCACTCCGATCTCAATGCCTCATTTACACCGGAATTCTCCCGTCTCAAAAAAGGAGGCATCTGTCTCGTCAGCCAGAGCGGAGGTATGTCCCACCTGCTCGGTTTTATGGCCATGCGGGCGGATGTGGGCTTCAGCAAGATCGTTGGATTGGGCAACCGGCTGAATGTCGACTTCGCCCAGATGCTTGAATATCTGGTGGATGATTCCGATACAAAGGTTATTGTCCTCTATATCGAGGGTGTAGACGAGCCCCGGGATTTGATCGAGTATGCTAAAAAATATAACGGCAACAAACCGATCATTGCCTACAAGACCGGTAAGGGAATGGTAGGTGATCAGGCGTCTCTATCCCATACCGGTTCCATGGCCGGCCGGCATGAGATATACACGGGGGCCTTAACCCAGGCCGGGATACTGACAGTTGATAATGCGGAGACCCTTTTGGACACGGCCAAGGCCATGGCCTTTTGTCCGATTCCCGATTTTCCCGGAATGGCCGTCTTATCCGGCCAGGCAGGACCGGGCATGGCGGCCTGTGATTTTTGTGCAGAGCAGGGGTTAGAGATTGTCCAGTTCACCGAAAAGACGCAGCAAAAGATAAATGAACTCCTCCCACCATTAGCGCTGAGGACAAACCCCGTGGACATGGGACCGGCCTGGTATGATTCATCGGCTATTGAGGGGATAGTAAGGGCGGTCATGGATGACGACAATGTCGGCGGAATTCTGTTTCTCATGATGTTTGCTTCAGCCAACGTGGATGCATTAAAAGGCATAAGCGGTCTATTGGAAAAGTGGGGACAGCAGAAGCCTGTTATCAGTTGTATCCTGTCCCCTCCCGGAATCTGGGATGAACAGATAAGGGCCCTTGAAGAATCAGGTTCTCTGGTCAATTATCCCACCCCGGAAAGGGCAACAAGGGCCATGGCTAATCTTTGGAAATACGGGAAGATGAAGACTGTTTGAGGGGTGTTAATGTGAAACATTTTATGGAACCCAAAAGCGTGGCGATCATCGGGATCAGCCGCAGGAGCGGGCCCGGCTCGTATAATCTGATGGAGAATATGATCAACTACGGGTATAAGTGTAAAATCTTTCCCATCAATCCGAATGCAGAGGACATCCTAGGGGTAAAGGCATATCCCGGTGTCAAGGATGTGGGGCAGGAAATAGATTTGGCCATTATCAGTTTGCCCCGGGATTTGGTGGTCAAGAGTGTTAAGGAATGTATTGACGCGGGGGTCAAGGCCATTATTGTTGTTACACAGGGATTTGCAGATGCCGACGCAAAGGGTAAGGAACTTCAACAAGAGATGGTAAATGCCGCGAGGCTTAATGGTGTCCGGATATTAGGTCCTAACACCCTTGGCGTTGTGAACAATTTCAACGGGTTCACAACCTCTTTTATGCCTCTTACCCGTGAAAAGACCCCGGTGGGCCTGATCTGCCAGTCAGGGGTCTTTTTTGTAGGGGCCGCGGTTTTCACCGGTCAGATAGGGAAGGGTATTGATATAGGCAATGCATGTGATATAGGGTTTTGCGAAGCCCTTGAATACATGGGAGACGACCCTGATACTAAAATTATTGCCATACACATGGAGGGACTGGAACAGACAAGACGCTTTCTTTCCTTAGCCGCCCGTATTGCAAAGCAAAAACCCATCATTGTATTTAAGACGGGACAGAGTGAAGCCGGGGCAAAGGCAGCGGCCTCTCACAGCGGCTCCATGGCAGGTCATTACCAGATATATACGTCTGCCCTTAAACAGGCAGGGCTCCTTTTTCTCGATAAGGACGGGCAGATGGGAGACGCGGTCAGGACCCTGCTTCAACAGCCGGCCATAAAGGGCGGCAGAATAGCTGTTATCACGCCAACCGGGGCGGGCGGGATAATGGCAAGTGACGCCCTGGAGAATTGTGGTCTTGAATTGGCTTCCCTTTCCGAAAAGACTATCAGTAGAATTGCGGATCTTTCTCCGGAATGGATGCCCCTTGGTAACCCTTTGGATATCTGGCCTGCTATCATGAAACACGGGCTGAAAGATATTTGTGCGGAAGCAATTGATGCAGTTATGGACGATCCCAATGTTGACGGAATCCTCTATCTGGCCATTGCACCCGAACTTCCTGCTTTTGCTTTTCTCGATGCTTCCGAGGATGTGAACAGAGTGGTCCCGAAAGAAAGGCGGAAACCGGTGGTGGGATGGCTTTACGGTCCTAATGTTAAAGAGATCGGTGACAAATTTGAGAAAGAAAAAAAGGTAACGGTATTCCAAACGATCGAAAAGGCTGCCTGGTCCCTTTCGTTATTGCGGGATCGCCAAAGATTCATTGAAAGAGTTGCAACTTCTCAATAAGTGCGGGTATCCGAATCCACCTATGAAGATGGCTGCACCCGAATTTATGAAAATACCGCAAAATACTCCGCCCTGTGGGCGGAGATGAATGCGGAGCAGGGGAAAGGGGGATGCAATCCCCCTCCTTGGCTTTCAAGATGCCCCGCCCTGTGGGCGGGGTAATTCACTGAGAAGTTACGTAATGGCTTTATTAAAAAGGTATTGAGGAAACACGGGGCTCACTCAAAAATAACTTCGCAGAATTGGCGTTCAGGTTTAGGTTGGATTTGCACGATTCGATTGAGCAAAGCCACAGGAATAGTGATCTCTTTCGAGGACTTTGCGAATGAGGATTGTGCGAAGACAGACTGAAGATGAGATGCCAAAATGTGAAATTATTTTTGAGTGAGCCCATAATAATCAGAAACAACTATGGAGGAACCAATGGAAATCATAGAAAAGGCATTAGGGGAAGGAAAAACGACACTTTCGGAGTACGAGTCCAAAAAGGTTCTGAAAGCATACGAGATCCCGGTAACTAAGGAAGTGCTGGTAGAGGATGTAAAGGATCTGGCAAAGGCGGCTCAAGAAATCGGTTACCCACTCGTTTTAAAGGGCTGCTCATCGGATATCTCACACAAGACGGAAAAGGGCCTGATCCGAGTGGACATCAGAAATGAAGATGAGGCCACAGCGGCCTTTGAAGAGATCACGGCTGATATGGGCGGAAAAGAGAAT
>JAIOSR010000329.1 GCA_021107495.1 Desulfobacterales bacterium
GAGAGAGAATCCACGGTAATCGTCGGAGAGGACGCATCGGTTTCGGTGGATGATTATGGGTTTTTGTGGATTGATTTTATGTAACGAGGCTTCGCCGCTTTAAGAAAATGGAATATTTCCACGGGTGGAATTAAAGCTGTTGGTACGCCTCAAAAATCCCCCTAAATCCCCCTTTATAAAAGGGGGACTTCAGAGCTTTCCCCCTTTTATAAAGGGGAGGGCCAAAGCTTTTCCACCCCCCTTTGTAAAGGGGGGCCAGGGGGGATTTTGTGGCCGGAGATGGACACTCTCCTGGGCATTAATGTCTTATCAACGTTTTTAATTACACCCTATTCAAACATTCCAATCGCGAAACGGAGCTATAGTTTTCAAGAAAATATTTTTACGTAAGGGCAGGCCAAGGCCTGCCCCTAGTGGGATGCAGCAAGCAGAGACCCTAAAAATTCATTTTATTAAAGGCTATATAAGTACAGCCTAAACTAAGGAGTTATAAAGTGGCCCAGAAGTTTGATCCGATAACTTTAGAGATACTATGGCGCAGGTTGATTTCCATCGTGGATGAGGCAGATACCACTGTCGCCCGGACAGCATTTTCAAGCCTTTTGAGAGACGCCCACGACTACACCTGCATGTTCACGGACCGGAAAGGAAGAGAACTGGCACAAGGATCGTTTGCCACGCCCGGCCAGTCCGGTGCCATGGCCCTTGGAATAAAGAACCTGGTCAAAGATTTGCCTGCGGAAAGTTTCGGTCCGGGAGACATATATATTACAAACGATCCATGGGCCCTGGCCGGACACTTAAATGATGTTTGCGTCATAAGCCCCATTTTCTACAAGGACGACTTGACCGGGTGGACGGCCTGTGTCTTTCATCATTCGGACATCGGTGGACGCGTATCATCGGATAACCACGATGTGTATGAGGATGGGCTGTTCATACCCCTGGTGAAACTGGAAGAGGGCGGGGTCCTTAACCAGGCGGTCATTGATATGATCAGATGGAACGTTCGTACGCCCGAGGAAGTGACAGGGGATATCCGATCCCAGATAGCGGCCAATCATGTGTGTGCGGAAAAAATCTGCCAGATGCTGGACGAATATGGAATGCACGGACTGGATGACCTGGCAGACGAGATTATCGGCCGTACAGAGAAGAGCATGAGGGAGGCTATCTTTAAGGTGCCGGACGGGATTTATAAGGCCGAAGGCATTGTGGAACAGATGAAGGGCAAGGATGATGTGGTCATAAAGGCGGCGGTTGAGGTGAAAAACGATAGTATCACAGTTGACCTTGAGGGTACTTCTCCCCAGGTGGACTGGGGAGGCAACGTGGTGTTTAATTTCACCTATGCCTATGTGTTTATGGCCATGAAGAGCATGTTCGACCCGGATATACCCAATAACGACGGATGTGCGGCACCCATAGCCATGAAGGCGCCTGAAGGCAGCGTGGTGAACTGCAGGTTCCCGGCTGCGGTTGCGGCGAGAATGCAGATAGGTCATTTTTTGACCGAAATCATTTACAGGGCAATGGCGGAATCCCTGCCTGAAAGGGTCTTAGCGGGAAGCGGCGGGACCCCGGCAACCATGAACGTGTTTTACGGTAAGCGGAATGACTCAAGCCCCTGGCATTCGGTTATTATCCGGGGGGGCGGCATGGGTGCCAGCGCCACAAATGACGGGTATTACGATTACATATTTCCTGCCAACGGTGCCAATACGCCGGTTGAGATATTTGAGAGCGATACACCGCTTATAGTGGAAAAAAGAGAACTTATTCCGGATTCGGCAGGTCCCGGCAAGATGAAGGGCGGGCTGGGAAGAAGCGTTGTATTCAGGGTCCCTGATGACGAATATGCGCCCATTCCGCCGGTGAACTTAGGCATTCAGTCGGGAAGGTATCAATATCCTCCGGAGGGTCTGTTCGGGGGCAAGGATAGCATCAAGGCCCGCTTCCTGATCAACGGGGAACCCGGAAATCCCTACGGCCTGAGCCAGGTCGGCCCTGGCGATGTGGTGACCATGGATGCGGCGGGTGGAGGAGGGTTCGGGGATCCCTTAGAGCGTGAACCGGAACTCGTGGAAAACGACGTGGCCGATGGATATGTGAGCATTGAGCGAGCCAGAGAAGACTATGGTGTGGTGATTGATCCTGAAACCCTGACAATTGATGCCAATGCAAGCGAGAAGTTGCGTGCCTCTCTAAAAAAATAGTCCTTGGATTTTATACTTCATTGAACTGAATAGAGGATAATTCAACTCATCAATTGTTGAAACCCGCAAGGGGATAACAAAGGTCTCCACGATTTTTTACGTCACCCCCGACTTTACCAGGAGGCATAGTTTAATTCATTACGGTCCCCCGCAGTTCTGACAACCTTTCCGTCTTTAAAATATACAAAATAGATCAGTTTTTTGCGAAAATTAAAGCCGTTCTGCACCAGGACGGCATATCCCCATTTTTCTTCATCCCTTTCAAAAGACTGAGTATCCGGCTTTCCCAATGCAGCAATCACCATCTTATGGGTCATCCCCAGTTCAACTTGCCTGGCCGCTACGCTATTTACCGTAGCC
>JAIOSR010000075.1 GCA_021107495.1 Desulfobacterales bacterium
CACCGCTCCATCCAAAGGCGCCGAAAGAGCCACCCACCTTGCCATTAAGACCCGCCTTTTCACTTAAGAAAAGCATGGTTTTCATGCCCTGCATCATCTCGCCATGGTAAGTGGCAGACCCGAACACGTAGCCGTCATAACCTGCAAGATCTTCGTCTTTTTTGATTTCGGTGACATTCCTTACTTCCGCTTCACCGCCGGCAAGCCTGATTCCTTCAGCGATCAATTCCCCGATTTTTCTTGTTGAACCTTTTCTTGTTGTATAAACGACGAGCGTTTTTCCCATTTTTTGCCTCCATATTATAACTTACAGCCTTGATAAAACATGGGCTGAGATTCTCCCCAGGGCTAAAGATAGGCTTTTTATAAGTCCATTAAAATTATTCTTTCTCTTCCACTTCCACCTTACCCTTTATTTTTGTGCCGCAATGAGGGCAAAGGATCTCTACCTCTTCTTCATTTCCGATGAACTTTTCGCGCAATTTCTCAGGTCCTAAAAAAGTTACGTCTCCGCACGCGCACTGCGGGCATTCCGCCCTGACCCTGTACTTCTTGTCCGACATATTAGAACCTCCTTATTGAATTTTTACTCAATTTTTTACTGTTTGGAAAAAGTACCGTCTTCGCTTCTATTTCTTCCACAGCCCATGAATATTGCAGTATTCGCGCGCCGCAACCTGATCGGCCTCGACACAAAAGGTGGCTTCAGGGACATCTCCGGGATTAAGAAACTGACGGTAGGCCTTCCCGTCGGCAACAAGCTCTACCCATTGGATGTGGTGCTTTTCCTCCATGGGGTGAGCCACATCGCCGACCTTTACCTTGAATCCGTCAGCGGTCTTTTCCACTACCGGTACATGCTTTTCCTTTGCCGCATCCACGGTGTTCTCCTTGAAGAGCTTCATGGGCTGTCCGCAGCAGACAAGTTCCCCTTTACCTCCAAATAATACTTCCACGATGTTGCCGCACGCTTCACATTTATAAATCTCCAGTTTTTCCGCCATGATAATTCCTCCTTTTTGTTGATTAATAGGACACAGATTTTTACCCCGGTTAAATAAAACCAATAAACATTTAACGGGGCAGGCATATATACACAGATAAAAATTTTTAAGGTTTTATAGTCTCCGTTCATCAGTGTGTTGGCTGACTGCTGATCGCTGACCGCTGAAAGCTCCATCCGGAAACCGGTTGGTTCCGGATGGACACTAGCTAATAATTCTCACCCAACAACTCAAAATGGGCCTGCGGATGTACACAGGCCGGACATTCCTCAGGGGCCTCTTTACCCGTGTGGATATACCCGCAGTTTCTGCAACGCCACACAACCTCCTCATCCCTCTTGAAAACGCGACCCGCCTCTATATTCGCGGCCAGGTCGTTATAACGTTTCTCGTGCTGCTTTTCGGCCACTGCTATTGACATAAAAACAGCGGCAATATCCGCAAACCCTTCTTCTTTGGCCGTCTTCGCGAAACCCGGGTACATCTCGGTATGCTCATAGTTCTCTCCTGCAGCGGAATCCTTGAGATTTTCAAGTGTTGTCCCGATCACGCCGGCGGGAAATGCCGCCGTCACCTCCACCTCTCCGCCTTCCAAGAATTTGAAAAGCCTTTTTGCGTGTTCCTTTTCCTGGTTGGCCGTTTCCTCAAAGATGAAGGACATTTGAACGAAACCTTCCTTTTTTGCCTTGCTGGCAAAATAATTGTAACGGTTTCGTGCCTGTGATTCTCCCGCAAACGCTGTCAGTAAATTTTTCTCAGTCTGGCTTCCTTTCAATTCCACTTCTGAATACCTCCCTGTTTAATTATCTTGAACAGAATATTTCTTTTCACGAAAATGAACTTTTGCCCTCTGGCACCTGGGACATGTCAATTGATCCTTAAGCTCATCAAAAGGGGTTCCCGGCGAGCAACCGATCTCCTTACACCCCTTCTCAGGCTCGTAACCGTACCCACAGGGGCATTGGTATACGTGTACTCTTTTCAATTTTTTTGTAGCCATAATCTCAACTCCCTTCCGCAGATACGGATCCGGGCCCGAACAAAGGTCTGAATGCCTTTTTACTTGCCCCGCAGACCGGACATTTCCAGTCGTCCGGAAGATCCTCAAACAGTGTACCCTTGGCTATTTTTCCCTTTCGGTCTCCCTTATCCGGGTTATAAATATATCCACAATTTGTAGTCTGGCACTGGTACATTTGTTCCGGTTCCGCCATTTTTAATCTCCTTTCAGCCTCAAGAGCTAGGGGTTCAATGATGATACTTGATAATATTACTCCACCTTCATAAAAGCCTTAGATTTGGCCCTGCAGACCGGACAGACGTCAGGTGGTTCGTTTTCGCAGGTATATCCGCATACCGAGCATACATAATAGCATTCCACATCATCCGGACTATCAAGGCTGTCCAGGGCCTTCTGGTAGAGTCCGGCATGGACCTCCTCGACCGCATTTGCATAGGTAAAGCTTCGCTCGGCAGCCTTGTTTCCTTCTTCCTTTGCCTCTCCGATCATGGTCGGATACATGTCCCTGAATTCATGTGTCTCACCATCAATGGCTTCTTTGAGGTTTTCCGCTGTGCTCTTGATTCCGCCGAGAGTCCTTAAATGGGCATGGGCGTGAACCGTTTCGGCCTCTGCTGCCGCTCTGAAAAGTCTGGCGGCCTGGGTGTGACCCTCTTTGTCCGCCTGCTTTGCAAAAGCCAGATATTTTCTGTTGGCCTGTGATTCCCCTGCAAACGCATCCAATAGATTCTTCTCTGTCTTGCTCATCTCGTCAATTCTCCTTAATAGTTCATTTATTTCCACCAGCCCTTTTTGACATGGGCCTCTTTTTCCGTTTCCGCAAGTCGCTTGATCCTGAATGCGGAATCCCTCAAAACACCATAGAGAACCCCGCATCCACTATCTTCACGCACTACGTCACCCCTGTCCGCAAGATCAAGCATGTTTTCAACCAGATCCAGCGTCTCTCTAATACTTTCATCGCATGGTCTCATACGTTTAATCCCCCCGAAGGAATCTGACATGTCGTTTTTGAATAAACATCAAGATACGTGCCAAAAGCCTAATCCGGATAACGGCAATTGAAAAACCCATTAAAATGAGCACGTTATGCCCTAAGTTGCCTATTGATGAATTGCGGCCTGCCGGCCGTTTAGGGGATGAATGTGAGACATAAGTGTATTAATTGCAGGGATTGATGTATAACGTTCTGATATTACGCAGATTTCATGGCAATCAAAAAAAATATTAGTTGATAAGTTGAGACATGATTTATATACGGAAGAATGGAAAGCCGTGAGAAATCAGGGCTGCGAATAGAAAATATCTTTTAATATTGACCGGTTAACCCCTGCTTTAATTGATGAGCTGAAATATGGTGTAGGTTAGGGGTGCTCGCGATAGGTCCCGAGGTGTCTCATGAGATTTCGTGATACATGATTGTCTCATGAGACACCTCGGGAAGTGTGCTGTAATTATAAGATCAAAGATCGATAATGATCACCGCAAACTGGATCATCTCCCGATTCGTTGGTCTTAGACAGGGCTAAACAAGGAGATCTTTTTTTCCTTCTATCCTCTTGAGGACGTCCAGGTATTCACGGGAATAATCCAGATAAAAGGCCAGGGCCTTTGAGAAGTTTTTGCCCACGAGCCCTTCCGCGAACAGCAGAGTGATCTCCTTTTGCTGCGTCAGGACCGATTGCGAACCGATGAGGATCTTACGGTCTTCTTCAGAGAGCCTCCGATTCAATAAACGGAGTGCGCTTCTGGCACGGGGCTGATACATCCAGAAATAGAGGAGATCGAGGGCATCGATGATCATAATTTTCCTGAAATCACGGACTTCTCCGCTTTGTGCGGACCTGAACTTTTCCGGGGATTTGAGAAGTTCCAGTGTCTTGACTTCCGGAAATAGCAATTCCAGTTTCGCATAGGTCTCGAAGAGCTGGGCCAGCTTGGTGCCGTAGTCCCTCAATCGCATACGGATATTCTGATACCGGTCGGCTATACCCTCTATGATTCCGGCTACCAGATCAGAGGCGGCCTTGGAGATCACGGCTGCCCATTTCTGCAGGATCTCCTCAACACCGGTCACCCCGGCGGCGCCCAGGATTCCCCCTGTTGCCGCGTTGAATCCGATGGCAACGGGTATGGACAGAAGGCTGCGGAAAAAATTCCCGAAAACCGCTCCCCTCGGCAACCCCCTTAACACGTTATGGCTCGAGATATACACCCCGTTCATCAGGGCCATGACCGAATAGAGTGCTACCGGATTTGTCGCAATGGTGATATTGAAACCGTGGTCAAGGATCAGGGTCTTGGTTATGTAGTCGAGGAGGGGGACCGAAAATCCGGTAAAAAGGAGGGAATCCGTGAGTCTTTCCCAGTTCACATAATCGCCCCACCTCAACAGTGGCGAGCGCCTTATCCCGCCGCCCCCTAACACGGACTGGAGAATATTGCGCAACCCGGTAATTCCGAACCAGATAAACGCCCCGAAGTAGGCCAGCAGCCACCAGTCTTTTGTCAAGGCAAAGGTGGCAAAGGCGGGAACAAACCCGATAAAGGCCTTCAACCCATTCTTGAGTCCGACGTTGAGATATTTCCAGGAAAGCCGGGTGCGACCTTTTTCCGATTGTGAAGACTCAAGGGTCAACCCGTTATCCGCATAGGCCTGAACACCGCCTAAGGTAATGACATTCCCGGGATGTTCCAGGCACGTAGAATCCTCCTGAATCACCCAGTCGCTGCTTTTCTCAACGCCCAATAACCGGAACAGAGGGACACGGCGCAGGTACTTGTAAAAGATGCTCCCGAATGCATTCGGGCTCGAACGGGGATGGAAGGTTGTCCGTCTGAGCGCGGATATCCTGACGGGGATGGACTCTCGGGAACGTGCGCGGGGGTTCCTGATTTGATCCTGGGCCCGACGCGGGAGTGTATCCTGTATGGCAAGACCCATTCCATGGACCCGGGGGGAGCGACCCGTCGAGTCACTGCCGATACGGGCCTTTAGGGGCACCCCCTTGTAGAGATCCCTGAGTGTCGGGATATCGTGGAGGATATCGGCCAGTTGTTTGATCCGGTCATCCCGGTCGGGAAGGTCTGATGATTCGACGCGATGTATCGCCCTTCTGATAAGACGTTTCAAATGGATAACATTTCCCTGGTTGATGGCCTGCTGAAGCTGGCTGATCTCAGCGATATGAGCCGTCTTTCCTGCCGCATAATCCTTGAGGTTGAAAATCTCCAGTCTTGTAATCATCCCTTCGCAATCGTAGAGCAACTCAATGACGTCCTCGACCTTGACGTTACTCAGATTGAGCGTGATGCGAAAACCGGAATGAAGCCGGGCCAACCGGCCGATGATCTCCCTGGGTGAAAGGTTGAGCATTTCCGGCACATCCGGCCCATCCTGTGGAACATTCGGGTCAGAGATTCCCGGATTTTTGTCCGGCTGCAGATAGCAATCGAGAATCGTCTCCCAATCCAGCCGATTCATCTTTTCCACCTGGTTTTCGATTTTGAGACGCTCTTCAGCGTCTGCATGGTCGTAGCGCCTCCTCAGCAGTTCCACGCGGGTCTTCATGGATATGAGCATATTCTGGTGTATCAATTGTGCAAGGTGGAGCAGTGATGCCTGACCCGTACCGACAAATGACAGCAATTCCCCTTTCTCAATGGGGGCAATTTCAATCCCCCAGGTCTTCTCGAGGGCGTTACGATGCCTGGAATTGAACGCTTCCAATACGGCCAGGACATAACGTTTCTGATACGCTGAAACCTTTTTCCCCTCGGCCATGAATGCCGCGACCGGTTCTTCCGCCAAAAAGCATAGAAAATCCTGCGAATCGGCAAAACCGCGGGGGACCCAGATGATCTGAACGAACTTGTTTCGG
>JAIOSR010000458.1 GCA_021107495.1 Desulfobacterales bacterium
AGCTGCGTAAAACCACGAAGGTCGGTCATCATCATGGTGACCTTGCGTTTTTCGCCACCAAGCCTTACGGAGTCGGGGTTTTGGACCAGCGCATTCATCACCTCTTCAGAGACATAACGGCCGAACATCTTCTTGAGAAATTCAGAGAGTTCGCTTACCCGTGCTTCCCGCTCTTCTATGACGCGCCTTTGACAAAAATTCAACCGTGTAGCAGCCTCGCGCTGGTACGTGGCGAACACACAGATGCCGTTGAGACAACCGAGAAAAAGGAACTGGAAAAGTGCGTCGACTGTGTTCAGGTTGCTCAAGAAAAATGCCACGAATCCGAATCCAAACCAGATAATATGTACCGCAACCACTGAATAGACAAACCTTAAGGGTAGGGCAAGAGACGCCGAAACCGTGTGTATAATGATCACAACGAAAACGTATGCCTGAAGATTTGAACCTTGAAGAATAATTAGGCTATACGCGTAAAACCACCCGGGCAAGACCCCGATGGTCAAAAACGCAAACTGCATGAAATGAACGCTGGGTGGCAGGAGACGAAAATAGAGAAACAACAGCACAAGGAATCCCAAGCCGCAAAACAACAAATTGCGCGGAAAGGTCAGTTGTGGAGCGAGCGCCATAATTACACCCAATCCGATGGCGAAGATAAGTACAATCCACGGGAAGTAGGTAAGTGTGACTCGAAGAGCATTTTTTCCATACTCGTCGAGAAATGCACTCTCTAAGACCGGGTCTTTGAAGGAGAGGGTAAAACGATTGAGCTCACCGCTCTCGATGTAATTTACAGAATTTGCCATATATTACGGTTAAATCCCACGGTTGGAAATTAAAGGATTGCCTGCTAATATCTTACGCTGAAAACTTCCCATTTGGTTATAACTGGCGGAAAAAACCTTAAAAATCATTGGATTGAACATAACCCAAAAACGTTGAGCTTTCGACGCCTTCTTAACGGTTAACTTTACTCGTATGATCCTAAAATGTCACCGGGGTTCAGCATGTCATACCATTTTTTGACTGTTTTGCGACTCTAAAACTGAACTCCTCTTGCGATTATTGGGCTATTCTTGGATTCAAGCATTACTGTATAAATATTTGAATTAACGATAATTTCAAGATACCTACGCTATATAGAATACCAACCATTTTCCGTAACATATCCGATTTCACAAAAATTTCCATAAAAGATACAATCAATTCTCACGGTTTTCAAACAAAGCGAGATCAAATTTGATGGAGTCATAAAAAGTTGGATGTCAAATTTTAAATGCTTATAACCGGCCTATATTACTGGAAGTCATCTTTTATTTTGCGAATTTTGTCCACCCTCCGTATCAGGCTACTGCGGAGGACCGGCGCCTTTTTGCCTGCCCTGTGGAATGCTAAGCCGATTCCTCTGGGGCGGCCATATCAAATTTAGCTCACAGGGATCCATCCAGCTCATCGGCTACCGGCGTTTTACATGATCTGCAACGTTGTGCACCCCTGAACAGCGGTTCGCCGCACGAGGGACAGTGATAGCGTGTGCATTCCGACCGCGCCCATTCCACACTTCCCTTCTCGTCACCGTGCTCGGCTACCTTGTCTCTCCATATGGGAATCGTCCTTTTCATAACTTTTACGCCGGTTGCAAAAAGGAAATTCTCTATCATACTGCATGGCCATTCCTCACATTGATGGCAGGAGTAATATCCTTTTGATTTTACACAATCTCTTATTGTGCATGACTTGCAAAAGCCATAGAGCATTTTAGGGGGATCAGGCTGCATGCAACCCAGACATGCTGTTTCTTCGGTTTTTGTTCCATAAAGGTTCCCCATAACCGCCCTGAATTTTTCATTTCCGTCCCTATTTGCGATATAGACTCCGCATGTCCCGCAATATAACCCGCATGGCGCCATCAAATCCTTATTCCTCATTTCTTCTTCTGTCCATCCTTCCATTTGATCCTCCCTTTAGTTATTTAGTGCCCACATTCCTCAGGTCTCAGTCCCACAACCCCTACTTTCCATGACCCGCCTTTCAGAACGTCAATCGAGATATTCGGCAGTCTTTAATCTCCGCCCAATTCTATATTCCATATGCAGTTTGATAACCGGTTTTATCTCTCGAATCATTTCATCGTTCAGATCCATCTTCTCGGCCTCGCTCCACGGGGAGGCTTGAATAAGCTTCAATACCTTTACCGTATCCGGCCCTAAACCGGGGGAGTGTTTTGATTCCCGCTCACATTTCAGACAGGCAATGCACCCTTTATTCCTCTTGAAGACAGCCCGTCCTTCACCGGCGTAAGGCCTGCCGCACCCGCAGCACTTCTCTAAGTTAATCTTATAACCTCCAAGGGCCATGGCCTTTGCCTCAAAGAGAATGCGGAGGATATCGGTTTTACCACCCTCGTTCAGCGCGACGAACGCATTATTCAACAGTTCAAACATTTCTTTATCCGTAACACCCAGGGGAAAAAGGATCTCGGTGAGTTCAATAATGTAGCTTGCCAGGGATAAAGATGTGAAGTCGGACCTGAGTCCGGGGAATGCATGAACCAGCTTGCACGAGTGGAGGAAGTGGAGGTCTCCCTTTCTTTTCAGCTCATATTCCAGGTTAGCGAGACAAAAGAGATCAAGGCAATTTGCAAAACGCTTTTGGCTTTTCCGCCCCCCTTTGGCTACGCCTTTTAAACGGCCCCTGTCAGAGGTAAAAAAAGTAACCAGGAGGTCGGATTCGCCGAACTCTTTGATCCGCATGATAATAGCAGGGGAGATATGAGTGTTCATTAGCCGGTTCTCTTTTTAAAGCGGGGATACTACGCAGAGCATA
>JAIOSR010000457.1 GCA_021107495.1 Desulfobacterales bacterium
ACGGAGCTTTCCGTTAAGGACAGGGCCGTGGAATATGTTGTTTTGGGGCTTGGGCTGAACGTGAACTGGAAGCCCGGAGAGGAGCGAGGAATTATCTATCCGGCTACGAGTGTTTTGAAGGAGACGGGGCGCAAGATTTCAAGGAATGGTTTGTTGGTCGAAATTTTGATATCATTTGAGGATTATTACGGCCGTGTTTTGGGCGGAAATATTGCTGAGATTTACGATAAATGGAACGAACGGTCCATGCTTTTAGGAAAGCCTGTGGAGATCAAAACCACGGATGGCAGTTTGTTCGGAAGAGCACTCAGGATTGACCGCAAAGGGGCACTGGTCATTGAAGACGATAACGGCAAGGAACAGACTATTCTAAACGGTGATGTCTCTGTGAAGTTTTAAATTCGTGAAGCGATTTTATAATATAAAGGGAATTAGTAGAAAATGAAGGTGCTGGTTACGGGAAGACTCCCGGAAGCGGTCATGGCCGCTATTAAGGAAGAACACCATGTGGTGGCCCACGGGGAGGACAGGCCCATTAAGAGGCAACGGCTGCTTGATCTGGTTGGCGACAAGGAAGGTCTTCTCTGCATGATAACGGACAGGATTGACGGGGAGGTATTGGACGGGGCCCCGAACTTGAAAATGATTGCCAATCTTGCGGTGGGATATGACAATATTGACGTTGCTGACGCCACCGTTAGGGGCATACCGGTTTCCAATACGCCGGGCGTGCTTACGGATGCCACGGCAGACATTACGTTTGCCTTGATCCTTGCAATGGCAAGAAGGGTAGTGGAAGGTGACCGCAGAACCCGGGCAGGCGAATTTCGTTTCTGGGCCCCGCTCCATTTTTTGGGCCGGGAGGTATCGGGTAAGACCCTGGGAATAATAGGGCTTGGTCGCATAGGCAGGGCAGTGGCCAGGAGGGCGAAGGGGTTTGACATGCAGATCCTCTATCACAGCAGGAAGCGACTTGAAGCATTCGAAGAAAACGAGTTGGGTGTCAGTTACGCTGATTTCAACGGTCTGCTTGAGCAATCAGATTTCGTATCACTGCATGTGCCCCTAACGGATGGGACACATCATCTCATCGGTCTTCGTGAACTTAAGACCATGAAACCTTCGGCATATTTAATAAACACATCAAGAGGGCCGGTGGTGGATGAGGAGGCACTTCTTGAGGTTCTCAGGGAGGGAGGGATCGAGGGGGCGGGATTGGATGTGTATGAAAATGAACCCGCCCTTACGCCCGGCCTAACGGAACTAAAAAACGTGGTTCTGCTTCCGCATGTGGGGAGTGGCACGATTGAGACCAGGACAAAGATGGGATTGAAGGCCGCCGAGAATCTTTTGGCGGGCCTTAGGGGAAAAAGACCCCCGGATTGCCTTAACCCGGAAGTTTTTTCGTAATCTTTAAATGTTGGGAACATGTTCGGATCATCCGGCAAATGAGTACCGCGAAAGTGTTCGGATATGGAGTTGGCAGTTGGGAAGGTAGAAGCAATCTTTTTTTCGATTCCGGGCTTCTCGGCCTGATGATTTCAAGCAGTTATGGGCGGGTGAAACCTCCCCCCTCCGCTGTTCTCCTCCGCTCCTTCGGGGCGTCGGAGCCAGGGGGTCCCCCATCCCATAACAGCCTGAAATCACGAAGGCCTTCCAGCAGTCACTACAAAAAGACCGCTTCAACCTTCAACCTCGTAATCATGTGTTGTCTTGAAGCGTACTCATTAACCGGATGAACCACATGTTAGCAGTTTGAAAAACCGAGTAATCTTACAACTTCACTGAAAGGTCTAAAATATAACAAATGCTGTAGTTTCAAGGAATTAACGGGAAGGACAGGATTAGTTTTATCCTGCACTACGGCCTTAAGGTTTTTTATATAAGGAGAAAAACAATGGCAACAATCCAGCCGAAGGGTGAAAAGCTGCGCCAGGCAGTGAAGTGGATTGCCGGGATGCGACAGGAGGTTGAAACTCGGCCCATCCCGGAACTAATTCAGGAGGCCTCAAACCAGTTCAATCTGTCTCCAAAGGAAGAGGAGTTTCTAAGGTCTTTCTACGAAGAAGATTAAGGGCGGTAGTGCAGAGTGAGAGAGAAGATGAGTATGTTCAAATATTGACCACGTCCTCTTCTTTCATGTATTTGAGGAGATGTCTTGTAATGCGAATAAAAAAATAGAAAATTGTCATGAGAAAGGAGGTGCCGACTAACACGGGAACCCAGAAACCGGCCTGATGCGCATGGTCGAGACCGATCCAGACGGAGACAAGAGAAAGGAAGCCGATGTAGGCGGAAATCAGGCCTAACGCAATGATTAAAGACCAGAGCCATATTTTTTTAAAAGAGACTGGTTCTCCAGAGATCATTTTTTCATGTTCTCCAGTTCTTGGCTGAGAAAATCGATTTGATTTCTCAACTCGCGATCGGTCTTCATTTTGTGCTCTATCAGTTCTGAAGCATAGAGGACTGTGGAATGGCTACGGTTTATGTTGCCTGCGATTTTTTCGAGGGTTTCATTTGTATGGCTTCGGCATAGATAGGAATAGATGTTTCGAGGGTAAGAATAAACTTTTTTTCTCGATTTTGACCGTAGCATCAGGGGGTCAACTTTATAATAGCTGCACACGACCTTGCTTATGTCTTTTGAGGTGATGGAGGACTCGCCGGAGACGAGGCAGTTGACCACATCCCTGGCCAGATCAGGGTCAATCTTGGCCTTAAGGAGTTGTGATTTTGCCTTGAGATAGTTGAGCGCGCTTTCCATCTGGCGGACATCCCTGTTTAGCCGGGTCGCGAGAAGATGGATGATTTCGCCGGATAGCCTCATATTGCGCTCGGATGCCTTTCTGTTAAGGATCTTGACCCGTGTGTCATAATCGGGATTTTCAATGGTGGTCACCAGACCGGAGGTCAGCCGGGAGGACAACTCCCTGGACATACTGGGCAGGTCCTTGGGGGGAAGCGCACTGGTGAACACGATTTTTTTGTTCTCATTTGTCAGGGCATCAAGTGTATATCCCAGCTCAATCTGGGTTTTTTGTTTCCCACTCAGGAAATGGATTTCGTCAAGAAGGAGTACATCGCAACACCGGCGATATTTGTCCTTAAAGGCTTCAATTCGGTTTTTTTTGAGGGAAGAGATCATCTCGTTGGTAAACTGCTCGGCCGTGATGTAATAGACACGGCTTTGTGGGTTTTCTTCGAGAATGGCCTGGCCCGTGGCCTGGGAAAGGTGCGTTTTTCCCAAACCCGTTTTTGCGAGCATAAGGAGGGTGTTATAATCCCAATGGTCGGTCCTGGCCAGGGCTTTGGAGGCCGAGTAGGCAAACTCGTTGGAATTGCCGACAATAAAGCGGTCAAAGGTGAATTCCTGGTTAAAAAAGACGCTTGAGCGGCCCTGGCCGGCGGGAAGATTCGGGAGCGTCAACTGGGCGGGGTCCGGGATGTTATGCGAACCCGAGCTTTTTGTTTTCGAGGGCTGGACTTTAAACACCACATTAAGATCGCCCGCACCCGCCTTATTAAGGGTGTCTTTGATAAGATTCAGGTAGTTCTCTATTACCCAGTTACGCGCGAACCTGTTTGGGCAGCCGAGCACGAGGTTTTTTTCGTCTTTCCCTAAGAAAGAGATGGGGTCAATCCACAGGGAAAAGCTGTTTTTTGGAAGAGAAGAGCTGATGCGGCCCTTTATCTCCTTCCAGATGGGTAACATTGTCATGCTCCGTATACGTTAAATTAGGGTGAATATTGAGATGTGATAAGTTTGGTTGTAGGGTGACTAAAAAATCATTGCAAGGTAGCTGTAAAGTACTGGCCGGTTTCTACTTGATTGGGAAGGGTTGTGTCAAAGGTTGTGGCTGGAAGCAAGCATTTAGGCCGAGACATGTTGTTGACATGTGGTAACCTATCTCATTAACAAGAAAATTTTTTTTGAGGTTGATAACTTACCGAGAAAAAAAGGGAAATTTAAAAAGTGGATTTGATTATAAATTCAGCCAGTTAATAGAAAAATCGGATTTGTGCAACAATGTTTCCACAATTGAAAGCTGCTGTTTTCTTTGTTTTTCTCCGTTTTTTGGCGAGATTCATTTTTTTCTGCTTCATTTTTTTGTTTTTTGCCATGCAATGAACGCTAGCTATTTTAAGGCGAGATTCTTGCAGAGAATATAACCCTTTGTCATGTTTATATGTTTTTTGGCATATAATTATGATGTATGTTTTTTGGGGAGATTTATCGAAGAAAAAGTGCGGAAATATTTTTTTGTTTTCAAGAAAATTTGGGGAAAATGAGTAGATGAGACGAAAAAAGATAGCATTATTGGCGGGAGGATGGTCGGGAGAACGAGAGATTTCCCTGAAGAGTGGAAGGGCCGTTTACTCGGCACTTGATAAGGGGAAATATGAGGTCACCATGTATGATCCACGGGATGACCTTCAGGCCTTGATGGATGCGAAGGAGGAGATTGATCTTGCCGTGATCCTTTTGCATGGGAGATTCGGTGAGGATGGTCGCATTCAAGGACTGCTGGATATCTTGAAAATCCCCTTTTTGGGCTCGGGCGTTTTATCCAGCGCCATGGCCATGAACAAGAATGTTGCAAAGGAAATCTATAAAGGTGCGGGCCTCAAGGTAGCAAAAGATGTGATACTTAAACCGGATGATGATTTGTCTGTCCAAGGGATCTCGGCGACATTGGGCCCTTACACGTTTGTGAAACCCGTGGCCGAAGGGTCCAGTCTCGGCGCTTCTCGGTGCCGGGGCAAAGAAGAGCTTGATTTTGGAATTAAACAGGCATTTAAACACGACCGGGAGGTCATGGTCGAGGAATATATCGAGGGCAGGGAAGTCACCTGCTGTGTTTTGGGGAAAATGGCGCTTGAGACACTGCCTCTGATAGAGATTGCGCCCAAGGCCGGGTATCGCTTTTTTGACTACACAGCAAAATATACGTCCGGTGCAACCGAGGAAATATGCCCGGCGCGTCTTTCCAGGGACCTTGCTGAAGGGGTTGAGGCCTGCGCAAAAAAGGCGCACCTGGCCCTAAGGTGCAGTGTGTGGAGCAGAAGCGATGTGATCATCAGGGATGAAGACATCTATTTGTTGGAGACAAATACCATACCGGGTATGACGGAGAACAGTCTTTTCCCTCTGGCAGCAAAGGCGGCAGGGCTTTCCCTTTCTACATTGCTCGATAAAATGATAAATCTGTCTTTAACAGATTCTCGGTAACTGCTCGCCGGTCAGCATTGAAAGGATGCGGGTCCCCCCGACCCTTGTCTTGAGCAGGACCCTTCCGGGGTTTTCGCTCGTAATCTCCCCTATAATCTCGGAATTTTTTCCATACGGATGTTTTTTCATGGTACCGAGAACCACATCTGCATGTTCCGCCGGAACAAGGACCAGGCATTTGCCCTCGTTGGCAACATAGAGGGGATCAAGACCTAAAATCTCGGAGGCAGAGAGCACGGGTTTTGAAATGGGAAGAGCATGTTCAAAGACATTGATTCCGACACCGGAATGATTAGCAATTTCGTTCAGGGCCGTAGCAACGCCACCCCTTGTAGGGTCCCGAAGAACATGGATTTCCGGTCTGACTTTAAGGATCGAAGAGACGAGGGAATTTAGGGGAGAGCTGTCACTGACAAGTTCGGTTTTAAGGCGGAGGCCTTCTCGCTGCGTAAGAATGGCAATCCCGTGGTCCCCGATATGACCATTAATAATCAGCACGTCTCCAGGTTTGGCATTTTGGCTGCTGACGTCTACGCCATCGGGGATCAATCCGATGCCCGTAGTATTGATGAAGATCTTGTCCATATGGCCTTTTGGGACGACCTTTGTATCACCGGCAATGATACTTATGCCCGCTTCTTGAGATGCCTCGGCCACGGCATCAATGATTCTTTTAAGATCTTCCATTGAAAGCCCTTCTTCGAGGATGAGCCCGAGAGTGAGGTAGAGAGGGTCTGCGCCCTGCATGGAAAGATCGTTTACCGTACCGTGAACAGCAAGACTGCCGATGTTGCCACCGGGAAAAAAGATCGGATCCACCACGTAAGAGTCCGTGGTCATTGCAAGGTTGCTGCCGGACAGTTTCACAACTGCACTGTCATCAAGTTTTCTTAGAAAATCGTTGTCCAGACGACTAAGAAATATGTCATGCACCAATTCCTGGGAAGCCTCGCCCCCGCTTCCGTGATCAAGTCTGATTCTTTCGATATGCATTGTGGTCTCCAATAGTTTTGCCGCGGGCCTTTGCTGTCCTACACACGGTGGGAACTGCCGGCTTGAAATCCGACGGATTCGGCAGGCATTATAGGCTAAAATAGTGACGACCGGGTTCGAGTGTCAAGAACAATTGCCAGAAGGGAGGAGTGTCTCAAGATCTCTGCACCCGATTGAGGCAATTCATTTTTTGTGATATCGCTACGATAATAAACATGTAAAAATGAATATTATCAAAACGTTAAGTTGTCAGGACGGGTATGTTTATTAGAGGCGCTCTATAAACCTGACATAGAAATGTGGCCGGATTTTGGGTTAAAATTAAATTTTAATGTAATAGGAGGCTGTCCGAGAATAGGGTTCTGCTATGACCGGGTGTAAATACCGGGGAGCTGCTTTGGCAAACCCAAAACGCCCTCAACTCAGGCCTCCGCTACGTATCCGGTCGTTTTGGGCTTGACGCCCCCGCTCAAAGTCCGGGATCTTCGACTTGTCCTCGAAATTTTCGCACGGTCTCGCGACGAAGCCATTCTCGGGCAGCTTCCTGGCTCAATAAGTAAGTAGAGGTGTTAGTCCATGTCACAATGTACTCGTGTGCCTCGGGCATGGCCGTAGCCGGGTTTTTTGGCCAGTTTGATAAAAAGCACGTAAAATGTTGAAATAACTAGGTAAAAATGGTTTTATCCGGCGGGTTGGAAACATGCATCTTTGCCTGATGAGAGCAATGTTTCACGTGAAACATTCTTTCTCCTTTTCAAAAATACGGGATTGTGTTATCAATTTTTGCAGCCGGTGGGGAAAGATATGAAG
>JAIOSR010000341.1 GCA_021107495.1 Desulfobacterales bacterium
CAAGAAATTTCGAACCGCAGAAGTTAAAAGACTTCATCCTTCAGCAGTTCTTGTTCGAAATTCTGCGGTTTTCATTGCTAAATAGATGCCGTCAAAATCTGTTCATTAATATTGGGTAGGCAGTTGACTAAAGTGAATACCCATTATGCGATATCCTTGTGATAACTCTGTAGCGACTTGACGGTCCCATGGCCTTTCCGGTTCCTGTCAATGCCCCTTGCTGCGGCTAAGGCGGCCGCCAATGTTGTAATGTATGGCACCTTATACTTTATGGCCGACTTCCGGATATAAGAATCATCATGTTTGCTCAGCTTGCCGCTGGGTGTATTTATGACCAATTGAATCTCATTATTTTTGATACCGTCAACTATGTTTGGCCTTCCCTCATACATCTTCAAAATGTGTTCCGATTCTATGCCATGACCGGCTAAGAACTTGTGAGTGCCGTTGGTCGCTTTTATATTAAAGCCCAGCTTATCAAATTGACGGGCCACCTCTAAGACGGCAGGCCGGTCAGCTTCGGATACCGTAAGAAGAACGGTCCCCTCAGAGGGAAGTACTTGCTGGGCTGCCTCCTGGGATTTATAAAAGGCGAGGCCGAACGAATCGGCCATGCCTAAGACTTCCCCCGTGGATCTCATTTCAGGGCCTAAGATCGGGTCCACCTCCGGGAACATATTAAAAGGAAAAACAGACTCCTTAACCCCGAAGTGGGGAATCGTTTTCGGTTTGATGCCAATATCCGAGAGCTTTTTACCTAACATGAGCTGCGTGGCAATACGCGCCATGGAGATGTTGCAGACCTTTGACACAAGCGGTACGGTGCGTGATGCCCTGGGGTTGGCCTCAAGAATATAGACCGTATCATTTGCAATTGCATACTGGATGTTCATCAACCCGACCACGTTCAACTCAACGGCTATTTTCCTGGTGTATTTATAAATGGTATCCAGGTGCTTGGCAGGTATACTGATGGGAGGTATCACACAGGCCGAATCCCCGGAATGGATCCCGGCTAATTCGATATGTTCCATGACGGCAGGCACAAAGGCGTCCGTGCCGTCTGAAATGGCGTCCGCTTCCGCCTCAATGGCATTTTCCAGGAATCTGTCGATGAGGATCGGTCTTTCCGGAGAAACATCCACTGCCGCAGCCACGTAATGCCGGAGCATTTCCTCATCATGGATCACCTCCATGGCCCTTCCCCCCAACACATAGGAGGGCCTGACCATCAGGGGATAACCTATCCTTTCAGCCACCTTGAGGGCCTCTTTAAGAGTGCTCGCCATTCCCGATTCGGGCTCGGGTATGCCTAATTTGCTCATCTTCTTGCGGAAGCGGTCACGGTCCTCGGCCAAGTCAATGGCGTCGGGCGAAGTCCCGATGATTTTAACACCGGCCTTGGCCAGTTCATCTGCAATATTAAGTGGTGTCTGGCCACCGAATTGCACTATGACGCCTTCGGGCTTTTCCTTTTCGTAGATGCTCAGGACATCCTCAACCGTGAGCGGCTCAAAGTAGAGCTTGTCCGACGTGTCATAATCGGTGGAAACGGTTTCCGGATTGCAGTTGACCATGATGGACTCAAGGCCTTCATCCCGTATGGCAAAGGCCGCGTGGACACAGCAATAGTCGAATTCAATACCCTGTCCGATCCTGTTCGGTCCGCCGCCCAATACCATGATCTTGCGCCTTCCGCTGGACTCCATTTTGTTAGGGGCATTGTAGGTGGAAAAGTAATAGGCCGCGTCTTCCACTCCGCTCACGGGAACTGGTTCCCACCCTTCCACAACGCCCAGGACGGTGCGTTTTTCCCTGACATCTTTTTCGGGTATCTGCAGAAGACCCGAGAGGTACCGGTCTGAAAATCCGTCTTTTTTGGCCTGAGTAAGCAGGGCGTCGGGAATGTCTTTTCCCCTGTATTTAAGGATTTCCTCCTCCAGTTCCACTAACTCCTTCATCTGCTCAATAAACCATTGTTTAATATGGGTCTTTTTATGGAGGGTTTCCACGCCGGCCCCTTTTCTAAGGGCCTCATACATGATAAACTGGCGTTCGCTTGACGGCTCGGCCAAAAGATCCAAAAGATCATCGAGAGGCTTTTCATGGAAGTCCTTAGCGAACCCCAGGCCGTACCTGCCTGTCTCCAGGGACCGGATAGCCTTCTGACATGCCTCTTTATAATTCTTGCCTATACTCATGACTTCACCAACCGCCCGCATCTGGGTGCCCAATTTATCCTCGGCACCCTCGAACTTTTCAAAAGCCCAACGGGCAAATTTTACAACCACGTAATCCCCGGATGGAGTGTATTTGTCCAATGTACCGTCTCTCCAGTAAGGAATTTCATCCAGTGTCAGACCGCCTGCCAACATTGATGAAATAAGGGCGATCGGAAAACCCGTGGCCTTGGAGGCTAAAGCGGATGACCTTGATGTCCTCGGGTTGATTTCTATCACAACCACCCTTCCGGTCTTAGGGTCATGGGCGAACTGTATATTGGTGCCTCCTATGACCTTTATGGCCTCTACAATGTCGTAGGAATATTTCTGAAGCTTGGCTTGAAGCTCGGGATCAATG
>JAIOSR010000263.1 GCA_021107495.1 Desulfobacterales bacterium
AGTAGAACTCCTTGACATCGGCATTGTCCTTAAGGGTTTGGGCCTCCCCATCCAGGACCACCCGGCCATTCTCCATAACGTATCCGTACTCAGCATACTTGAGGGCCATGGCCGCATTCTGTTCGGCCAAGAGCATGCCTACGTGCTCCTCCTTATTGAGACGGCGGATGATGCTAAATATCTCCTCCACAAGCAGGGGCGCCAGTCCCATGGAGGGTTCATCCAACAGCATTATCTTGGGCTTTGCCATGAGGCCACGTCCGATCGCGCACATCTGCATCTCACCACCGGAGATGTATCCGGTCTTGGCATTGCGGCGTTCCTTGAGGCGTGGGAAATAAGTATAGACCTTCTCAAGGGCCGTGTTGATCCCTTTTTTGTCTCGACCCCTTGTATATGCGCCCGTGAGAAGATCATCTTCAACGGTCAAATGTTCAAAGGTGTGTCTTCCTTCCATTATCTGGATGAGACCCATTTTTACTAATGCAGGAGCAAACAGCTTATCGACCCGCTTCCCGTCAAATTCTACGGTCCCCTTGGTCACCTCGCCACGCTCGGCCTTTACGAGGTTTGAAATTGCCTTAAGGGTCGTGCTTTTCCCGGCGCCATTGGCACCCAGAAGAGATGCGATTTGTCCTTCATAAACATCCAGGGAAACCCCTTTCAGGACAAGTATGACGTGCTCGTAAATAACTTCAATGTTATTGACCTTGAGTAATGGCTGTTGCTCTGTGGCCATGATCTCTTTTACCCCCGACTTATCTCCCGCATCTTTTTTAAGGAGAGAAAAAAAGAATGGTAAGGGAGCACTAATGCTCCCTTACCGGTTTAATCATTAGTTATTATTTACAGTCTCTCAGGGTGATCCCCTTTTCTTTGGCGTATTTGCCTGCTGATTCTTCGATCATACCCCTGATTAATTTTTTCATGGGCTCAATCACAATGCCTGTGTTAATCCACTTCGAGCCATCCCATTGCTGGTAGAAGACGTTTCCACCACCCTCGTGATCTTCACAAGTGATTTTCAATGGCTGCATAAATCCTTCTGCGCCGATCTCTTTGATCCTCTCTTTGGTTATATTCAAGTTCTCGAAACCCCATCGGATTTCGTCTCCGGTAAGCACCTTGACCCCGAACTTCTTATGGGCTGTCAGGATGGCCTCTTCGTTAACGATCCCTGCATAAATTCCCCTGTTATGGTAAACTGAGCCTACCCGCGTGAATGCGATATGCCCTTTCATCTTGCCGTAAACTTTATCGATAATCTCCTTTAAGACAGGGAAATCCTGCCCCACACCATGCCAGTTGGTGCTGTAGTAACCCTTGGCCGCAGGTCCGGCCGGGAGCACGTCCTCTTCAGAACCGCACCACCAGACACCGATGAGCTTTTCCCTGGGGAAATTTAGCCGGGTAGCTTCTTTAAGCGGTACGGTGCACGAAACACCCCAGTTCCGGTTGATGACCCAGTCTGCCTTGTAACGCCTGACAATATCCATCCACTGGGCCTTCTGGTCAATCCCGGGCCAGGGTACAGGAAAATGCCTTACGGTGAAACCGAATTCTTTGGCCATGGCATTCAGTACCGGTTTAGTCTCCTGCCCGTAGGGAACGTCGATGTGCAGATTGGCAATCTTTTTTCCTTTAAGATATTTACCGATAGTCGACATATCCTTACCATCCCAGCCCTCTTGGATGGCGATGAATTTTATCTTTGTGGTATTCTGAGACCAGTAATTGGTAGGCAATGTAAAGACCCAGGGAAAAGCCCGTCCATCAGAGGCATCAGCTCGACCATAACCGCTTGAAATAACGGCAATATGGTCTTTTGTCCCCTTGGGGATCAGGGCGTAGGTAATACCTGTGCTCAGGGGATGAACAAAAGTCATATTGGCCTTAAGGCGGTTGTAACACTCAACACCCCGGGCGGTATTATAGGCCGTTTCACATTCCTCAAATTTATATTTGATTCCATTGGGCCCACCTCTTAAGTTGCTCAATTCCATGAAGTCTTCCATCCCGCTGCTGAACCCGCTTCCGCCAGCGGCAAAGGGGCCGGTTCTGTATGCCAGGAGGCCGACAAATTGTGTCGGGGCTTCCTTTTTTTTCTCGGCAGCCATAGCCGGACCAGATACGATGACAAAACTTGCTGCTAAAACCAAAACAAAAATGGCGAAAATTATTTTGCGTCCCATACTCTTTTCCTCCCTTATCTAATGGTTAGTGTTTAAGCAAACCCTACGGATATCCAAGAACCGGTAAACATTATCACGTTTTGTTGGCAAATAAATTGATGCCTACTCATCGATTATAAGTTAAACCCCGATGAGATTGCTTCGGCTTCCTCCGTCAGCCTCGCAATGACAGGCGAGGGACCTTGCCCCTATTAGTGAAAGTTTACTTTTGGCATTTGCTGTGTTTTGTCCAACGTTAGTAGGGAAACGGCCACAGGCGCATCTTGTCCTTAATAGTGTGCCAGAGCCTGGCCATGCCGTATGGTTCCACAATAAGAAAAAATACAATCAGTCCTCCAAAGATGATGGATTCAATATTGGAAAGTATGTCAGCAGGAACAACCTCCATAAAGGACCCTAAGCCATGGTTGATAGCGATGGGCAATATGACAAAAAAGCCTGCTCCAAGGAATGAACCAAGGACCGTTCCCAGACCCCCTATGATGATCATGCCCACTAAGGCAAACGAGGTCATGACATTGAATTCTTCAATATTTGCGACCCCTACATAGCAGAAAGCTATTAAAGAACCTGCGACACCTGCATAAAAGGTGCTCACGGCAAAGGCGGTTAATTTATCACGATAGAGGTTGACACCGATTATCTCAGCGGCATAGTCCACATCACGAATGGCCATCCAGTTCCGTCCCAACTGACCGCGCACCAGGTTCTTTCCAATGGTCATAAGCAAGACCATTATACATAGGGCAAGGTAATATTTCTTAACGGCCGTGTCTAATTCCCACCCAAAGATGAACATATCGGGCGCGTCTACGGTTCCGAAGACCCCACCGCTTATCCATTGAACGTGCACGATTACCCATTCGATGATGAACTGGGATGCTAACGTGGCAATTGCCAAATAAAAGCCCTTGATCCTGAGGGAGGGGAGGCCGAAAAAGGTTCCCACGGTCGAGGCAATCAGGCCGCCGCCAATGATGCTCGGGATGAGAGGAATGCCGTACCGGCCGTACAGGATAAACGAGCCGTAGGCTCCAACGGCCATAAATGCGGCATGCCCTAAGGAGATCTGGCCGGCGTATCCGGCCAAGACATTGAGCCCGAACGCGGAAAGGGCAAAACAGTAAAAAGGGATAATGATATTGGTGATCAGGTACTCGCTGGCAAACAAAGGAACAATGACAAAGGCCAGAAAAAGCATAACAATAAATCCCCATCTGTCCAAAGGGATAGGGAAAATAGCCATGTCACTCGCATAACTGTCTTTAAAATTACTGCATTCTCTG
>JAIOSR010000040.1 GCA_021107495.1 Desulfobacterales bacterium
GTCGAGTGATCCGCCACAGAACAGGCGGATAAAAATGCTAAAGGATCACAAAGAATTGAAAGCGCTGATAAAGTCCTTAAAAAACAAACCCTGGAATCCTTGTATCCTCTTCTCCAACCCGTCCTCCGTAGCACCTACTGCGGAGGACGGGCTGCGGAGGTTGGACTAAATTGGAGAAGAATCCCATTTTCTTATGGATGACGAGATTAAAAATTTTGTCCTTGATTTTCTAAAAGACAGGGGCCTGACCACAGGGCAGTTACAATTTCTGCCGCTTCAGGGAGACGGTTCCAAGCGTCTTTTCCGGCGTATTACCTTTTCCTCATCAAGACCCGGTCTTATTGCCATGGCCAATCCTCCCACAGACCCAGCCGCAACGCGCGAAAACCTTGCATATCTGATGATTGGAAAGCATCTTTACCAAAAGGGAATTCCGGTCCCCGAGTTATACAAGAGCGATCTTGGACAAGGTTTATTTCTTATGGAGGACCTGGGACCCAAGAGCCTTCAGGATCTTGTTTTATCAATTCAAGACCCGGTCCCTGTTTATGAAAAGGTCCTGGAGCACCTGGTAAGGCTCCAGACAAAAGGGGCCGAGGGCTTTGACACTAAATGGTGCTGCCAGACAGAGAGGTATGACCAAACCGTCATGCGCAGATATGAGTCCGACTATTTCAGAGATGCCTTTTTATACAATTATCTCAGTCTCAAAGGGGAATGGTCTCAACTTGACGGCCCGTTTGATTATTTAGCCGAAACCGCATCAGGGGCCGACAACCGGTTTCTCCTGCACCGGGATTTTCAGTCAAGAAATATAATGATCTTAGAAGGAAACACGGGCTTCATAGACTGGCAGGGGGCGCGAATGGGTCCGCTTGGTTATGACCTTGCATCCCTTCTCATCGATCCCTATACGGAACTGCTCCCCGAGCAGAGGGATAGGATCCATGAACACTACCTGCTCCTTATCAGGGAATATGATCCAGGATTGATAGATGACCTCAGGACATACTACCCGTATCTTGCGATCCAGAGAAACCTGCAGATCTTAGGCGCCTTCTCCTTTCTCACCAAAACCATGAACAAGACCTATTTTGAGACCTATATACCTGCGGCCCTGAAAACGCTTCATGACCTGCTCTGTCAGTTAAACGACCCCCGTCTTTCCTTGCTCGGTGATCTGGTAAGGGATATACTAAGTGGACTAAAGCCCAATTAGTTTCCATCCAGAAATGGCCTTTTTCCGCAATTTCGGTGTCAATCTGCGGAATTAATTGTTCCCGCCTTCTAAGGCGGGACGCATAATTCCTTGATTTCCTTGACCTTGCAAAAAATTCCTCATTTCTGAATTGGAAACTACATAGTGCCTTACATTTATTTATAGATGGGCACCAATTAGGAAGCGGACAGCTTTCGGAACCTTTAACCCCCTGCCCCTGAAAAATCTCTCGACATGGATTGTTCGTGAGGATAGAATATTTGAAAAGCAGGTGGTAAAAAATCATGGAAAGAAAAAAGGCATTTGAACCTGGAGAAATGGTCGCCACCTTTACGGGACAGGCGGGCATGGTGATCTCCGAGGAGTTGTATCCCAAGGTCAGGGAGAACCTGAAAGAGAAAAGGCGGCCGGGCTATTATTTTGCGCCCGGATGTTGCCAGCATCCGGATTATGTCATCCAGATTCCAATTATTTTTGAGGATGGGACATATGATGTGATGAGGGCCATGAACATCAAAAAAACTCCTAACATTGCCGAAGAAAAAATTGCAGAGATACGAAATTTTCTGGACAGAATTACGGACTAAAAGCCTGGCCCGGAGGGGATTTGCTTTGTTGGAGTTTCATTGACTGATTGAAACTCCAAATGTCAGATCCCAAATATCAAATCTTTGATGCTTAAAACTATCTGATATTACTGAAAGTCATTTTTTATTTTTGCGTATTTTGTCCACCCTCCGTAGCAGAGCTACTGCGGAGGACGGGCGCCTTTTTGAGGCCATATCAAAGATGAAAGGAGAGAAAAAATGGAAGACTGCATTTACTGCAAGATCATAAAAGGGGAAATCCCCAGCTTCAAGGTCTATGAGGATGAAAAGGTCTTTGCATTTGAGGACATCAGCCCCATCTCCCAGGGCCATACCCTGGTTATCCCAAAACACCATGCACAAAATCTCTGGGAAATCCCCGGGGAAGACCTGACGGCCGTGCATCTTGCGTCCAAAAAGATCATACAAGGCATAAAAGATGCCCTGAATCCGACCGGCGTGGCATGCCTTCAATTAAACGGTCGAGGCGTAAACCAGGTCGTTATGCATTACCATCTTCACCTGGTACCACGCATCAGCGGAGAACCCGAACCTCCGGTTTGTACCTGGGAACTCAAAGAGGGGGATATGGACGCCATCAAAAAGACCGCTGAAAAGATTGCAGCAGCCATTAAATAGCCAAAAGAATGCCCGATCAGGATTCCCCGATCGGGCAGAAGTTAAAGGGTACACGTCTACACTATTCAATCAACTCCACGTTCCAGTACAGGTAATCCCGCCAGGTCCGCGGAACCTCTCTATAGCCGACGGTA
>JAIOSR010000437.1 GCA_021107495.1 Desulfobacterales bacterium
TCTTTTTTAAATCTTTCCTTTCCTCTTGGGTCAAAGTAACGGTGTATTTCTTCATATCCCACCTCCTTTGGGTAGTTTATGAAGAAACATATCACATATTATACGTCATTGCAAGCTTGACATGACAGTAGCGTCAAAGCTCATTTTTTTGATGGAAATTGAAAGAAATACAAAAGTGAAGGTTCCATATCGTCCTGTTTTGGGTACTGGCGCCGTGCTCCAGGTGGTGGAATTCCCTGGGCCGGGGTCCCGGGGCAATTTGGCAAAAAAAGGGTAATACCCTTAAAAAAGGGTAAAAAAGAGGGTAATAAGAAAAGGGATTGGCACAAGCATCAGTCATTATCCATTTAAGACCTTTATCATTGAATCATGGATAAAGGGATTTGCCGCCACGATGCTCTTTTGATAGGGGTCATAGGGGTTTCCTTCATAAGTGCTCAATTTTCCTCCCGCTTCTTTTACAATGACCGTTCCCGCGGCCGTGTCCCAGGGTTTTAGATCACTTTCCCAGAATCCGTCGAATCTTCCTGCTGCCACGTAACACATATCAATGGCCGCAGATCCCGGTCTGCGTACTCCCTGGGCCCTGACCAGCATTTTTTTAAACAGATCCATGACCGTTTCGGGTTTTTCATGGATATCATAGGGAAAACCCGTGGCCAGGAGTGATTCATTCAGGGTTTGAGTCTTTGATACCTGCATGGGGTTATCGTTCATATAGGCCCCCAGACCCTTCGCGGCTTGGAAATATTCCTCAATATAGGGATTATATACGATTCCGAGCACGATCTCTTTTTCTATCTCCAAGGCGATAGAAACGGCGAAAAAGGGAAATCCGTGGGCAAAATTGGTCGTCCCGTCCAGGGGATCGACGATCCATGTTCTGCCCGAAATCTCGCCATACAGCCCCGTTTCCTCTGAAAGGACGCTATCCTTGGGGAAATTACGATTAATAATTTTCAAAATGCTTTGCTCAGCCTCAAGGTCTGCCTCGGTGACAAGGTCTATGTCGCCTTTTTTTACGATTTGATTCACCCTGCCGAACATGCGATTGAAAACATGCCCGGCAGCCCTTGCGGCTTCACCTGCAACACGCAGTTCTTTATCCCACATGGTTGTTTCCGACATTGAAATAATCACTCCGTATTAAGCGGCCAAGCCGCACTGCTGAAAATTGCGATGAATCCCCTGGGAATCTGTCCGAGGGTAGAGTTCTATGCATCTTTTAAAGAACGCTAATCCTTTTTGTCAATTGGGGAGTGTATGGCGGTTGAAAATCTCTTGACAATGCAATATGGTATTGTTATCTAATATTGTTTTGATTAAATTGCTCCTTGTCTCCATTGACTTTTGAACCGTTAATTTTGGGGACCAACAAAAAATCCTGATCAGAAAGGCCGAAAGGAGAAAATTTGTATGAGGTATTATGAAACCCTTTATCTTATCAACCCTAACTTGTCGGATGACGACTATAGCAATGTCGTAACCAAGTTTAGCGATTTTGTCGAGAAAAATAAGGGCGTGATCGTCAAGGTTGATGAATGGGGTAAGAAAACTTTAGCTTATGAAGTGAAGAAATTCGATAAAGGCTATTATGTGCTACTCAGTTACTGCGGGGAGCCGGACCTCATCGCCCTGCTCAAGAGGGAGTTCAAATTAGATGAGAGGATCATCAAGTATCAGACCGTCAAATTGAGTGACAATGAAGACCCTGAAACGCTAAAACAGCAGTTAGCGCCACCGGAGAAGGTCGGCGAAGCGCCACCGGCGAAGGTCGGCGAAGAGGCACCGGAGAAGGCCGGCGAAGCGCCACCGGCGAAGGTCGGCGAAGCGCCACCGGAGAAGGCCGGCGAAGCGCCACCGGAGAAGGCCGGCGAAGTGGCACCGGAGAAGGCCGGCGAAGTGGCGCCGGAGAAGGCCGGCGAAGTGGCACCGGCGAAGGTCGGCGAAGAGGCACCGGAGAAGGCCGGCGAAGTGGCACCGGTGAAAGACGGAGAAGAGCCCGAGACCTCATCAGAAGCGATTTCAGAGAAAGAGGGTGAAAATGGTGTATAATAGAAACAGCAGGCCTGATAGTAGAAATCAAAATAGAGGCAGATTCAAAAGGACATATCACAGAAGGAAAGTTTGCAGGTTTTGCGCGGACAGTAACCTCGCCATTGATTACAAGGATCCCAGGACCCTCAGATATTTCACAACTGAACGGGGAAAGATCACACCGCGCAGGATTTCGGGTAATTGTGCCAAGCACCAACGGATGCTTACTGTGGCAATCAAAAGGGCCAGAAATATGGCTTTATTGCCTTATACTACAGCTCTTGTGTAATCTCAAAACCCCATGGAACAACGCTGAAGCGAGGTTCTTGAAGAAATCGGTGTGTTCCGCTCCAGAGATCCCATGAAAATGATACACGTGCTGGGGTGTGTGGGCTGGGCCGCTTTTTTTCTCTTAGCCTCCGCTTTAATCCCCTTTGTTGGCCCCTTTTTTAGCCTGCTGACCCCTTTACCATTTCTTTATTACTCAACCAAATTGGGTTTTTATCAGGGTGTGAAGCTTGGTGTTCTGTCTATCTTCATCCTTGCCCTGATTGCGAAGTTAGCCGGGTATCCGCAAATCATCATTTTTGCAGCGGAGTTTGGTCTTTTCGGGCTTGTGTTGTCGGAGCTTTTCAGGAGAAAGGTGAGCCTCGGACAGGCGGTCTTCTTTGCAACTGCCTTTATGGTGTTGCTGGGCCTTGCTATTCTTTTTTTTATCGCACTCTCTAAAAATATGGGACCCCTGGAAATGATGCCCAACTATTTGCGTGATCATTTGCAGATCACTATTGAGGCATATAAAGAGATGGGAGTCCCCCAGGAAAAGGCGGTTGAGTTCGAGGCATACGGCAAGGCATTTGTGGATACAATAGGCAAGATTTATCCATCTCTAATGATTGTCGGCACAGGATTTGCGGTTTGGCTCAATATCGTAATGGCAAGGCCGTTATTCAGGATTGGAAAACTTGAATATCCCGACTATTTCCTCATGGACCGCTGGCAGGCACCGGATCATCTGGTTTGGGGGGTGATTGCTTCAGGTTTTGCTTTATTTTTGTTGTCAGGCGGTATACAATTATTTGCTGTAAATGCCCTGATCATCATGATGGCCATTTATCTTTTTCACGGGCTATCCATTATTCTGTTTTTCTTAAATAAATATCATGTTCCACCCTGGATCAGGGTCGGCGTCTACATATTAATTATGGTTCAGCAGCTTTTCTTAGGAGTCTTGGCGCTTGCCGGGCTTTTTGATCAGTGGGTTGATTTCAGAAAAATTCACAGGAGACTGGATAACTGACGGAGGGAATAAATACATATGGAAATTATTTTGCGACAGGATGTGGATGACTTGGGTCTTGAAGGGGATGTTGTGAGTGTGGCTAAGGGCTATGCGCGCAATTATCTGATCCCCAAAGGTATTGGCCTTGAAGCCAGCCTTCAAAACAGGAAAGCCCTTGAAATGCAAAGAAAAAAAATTGAGGTCAACAGGCTGAGGGCCAAAGAGGAGGCAGTAAAGCTGAAGGACAAGATCGAGGGGATGGATTTCACCTTTTCAAAGAAGGCCGGTGAAGAGGGAAAACTGTATGGATCGGTTACCAGTATGGACATCGCTTCACACCTGGAAAAACAGGGCGTGGTAATTGACCGGAAAAAGATAGTTCTGGAGAAGCCCATAAAAACCTTAGGGGAATTCGAGGCCACTATAAAGGTCTATCCCGAGGTGAAAGGCTCTCTAAAAGTGGTTGTGGTTCCAAAGGAAGAGAAAGAGGGATAAAAACCGTAACTGACAACCGGTAATCCGCAAATGGCTCAACCAAAAGAGAAAGTAGCGCCCACACAGTTGAAGGTTCCGCCCCATAATCTTGAGGCGGAGCAGGCCATATTGGGTGGCATATTGATGAACAATGATTCCATGAATCAGATCATGGATATATTATCCCCTGATGATTTCTACCGTGAAGCCCATATGTCTCTTTTCGAGGGGATGGCCGAGTTGTATACTCTTGGCGAGCCAATCGACATTATTATCCTTTCCCAATTCCTTACCAAAAAAAATCTTTTGGAAAAAGCAGGAGGAAAGGATTATCTGGTTTCGCTGGTCGAGTCTGTCTCAATATCCGCCGGGATTGCCTACCACGCTGAAATCGTCAAAGCCCTCTCCATAAGAAGAAAGCTCATAGGGCAGTGCTCGGCCATTTCCGAATCCTGCTTCCAGGAATGGGAAGAGACAGAAGATCTTCTCGAGTTGGCCGAACAATCCATTTTTGATATTGCCGAGGAGCAGGTCAAAGAGGGTTTTGAAAGCCTGGAGCATATTATAAAGGGCAGTTTCAAGAAGCTTGAGAAAGTATCGGAATTTGAGGGGTACGTGACAGGTGTGCCGAGCGGTTTTGCGGACTTAGACCGGTTGACGGCAGGTCTGCAGCCTTCGGACCTGATCATTGTTGCGGGCAGGCCCAGCATGGGCAAAACGGCCCTGGCATTGAATATCGGATACAATGCAGCTCAGAAGACCAAAAAGGGGGTGGCCATTTTCTCTTTGGAAATGTCCAAGCAGCAATTAGGAATCAGGATGCTGGGGTTTGACTCCGGCATAAACGCCACCAGACTCAGGACCGGAATGTTGAGGGATAAGGAATGGGAGAGGCTGACAAACTCTGCCAATCGCCTGTCGGAACTCCCCATTTTTATAGATGACAGCTCGGGGATCAGCGTGCTCGAGATGAAGGCAAAGTGCAGGTGGCTGAAAAAAAAGAAGAACCTGACCCTTGTGATCGTGGATTACCTGCAGTTGATCCAGGGCCGCAGGTCGGCTGAATCCCGGCAGATTGAAATATCCGAAGTCTCCAGGATGTTGAAGGCATTAGCAAAGGACCTCAATGTGCCCGTCATGGCCTTGTCTCAGTTAAACAGAAAGGTGGAGGATCGGCCCAACAAGAGACCCCAACTGGCCGACCTGAGAGAAAGCGGGGCCATTGAACAGGATGCGGATGTAATTGCCTTTATTTACAGGGATGAGCTTTACCATCCGGATACGGAAGAGAACCGTAATATCGCCGAGATTATTTTGGCCAAGCAAAGGAACGGGCCCACAGGCTTTTTTAAATTGACTTTTCGAAAGGAACTTACGGCATTTGCAGATTATACGGAAGAGGAGCCACCGGTGTAGTGCATAGCCGTCAGGCTAAGCAAACTAACAATCGGGATACTAAAATTTGGGGCTTAAATCCCAAATCGCAAGCACCAAATTACAAACAAATCTCAAATTCCAATATTCAATGACCAAAACCGGATTAAAAAACGAGCGTCCAACATCGAACATCGAACTTCCAACGTTGAATTAAGGTACGCCTTTGGCGTTTCAATTTTATTAAAAAACGGAGCGAAGCGACACCCACATTCTACGTTCGATGTTGAGCGTTCGATGTTCGACGTTCATCTTTTTCCTGTTTGTAATTTCGAATTTTGGTCATTGGAATTTGTCCTTCGACTTCGCTCAGGATGGTGAGACTGTCGAACCATTTGGTATTTGGGATTTGATATTTGGAATTTCAACAAGCCAATGAAACTCCAACAAAGCAAATCCGCTCTTGGGATAATCAAAGCCTTGTCCTCTGGGCCAGAATTTTTACTTTATAAGGGCAAACCATAGAGAAAGTACACGGCAAGACAGGCGGCCTCAAGGCCAGCCAGCAGAAACGGCTTCAGAATCTTTACCGCCGCAGGATATCCTCCCATGATATTATTTCTCACGAATTGACCCGTCAGATTTCCGCAATATCCAGAGAGATCAAGCGACAAGTTGCCCTGCTCATGACTCGAAAAGGGGAAGTGGCCTGCGTTTTCGTGGGCGACAATAAGCATATCTGGATTCCGGACACCACCGGTTACAGGCTTGGGCCGGGCCGGCTTAAGGGCCTTCGATGCATTCATACTCATCTGAAAGGAGAACCCCTTTCAAGAGAGGACTTGGCGGACCTGGTATTGCTTGGTCTTGATCTCATGGTGTGTATAGAGGTGAATGAGAAGGGGATTCCCGGACCCATTTCCTTTGCCAATATTTTGCCTGACAATAGGGACGGAAAGGGATGGATTGTCAACAGGGTGGCTGATATTGGGCAATTGAATGTCGATTTTTCGGAAATGATCCAATCCCTTGAGGATGAATTGGCCAGGACACGGGCCGGTCGTTCACTTAGAAAAAGGGACCGGGCCCTCCTTGTGGGAGTGACTGCCGGTCCCGGATGGCAAGAGGAAGAGTCCCTGGATGAATTGGAGGAGCTTGCGGTTTCGGACAATATAGAGGTCGTTGATAGGATGGTTCAGCATATCAACAGGGCCGATCCCCGTTTTTTGATAAGAAAGGGGAAATTAAGCGAACTGGCCCTTCGATGTCTCCAGACCGGGTCCAATTTCCTAATTTTCGATAACGAGTTAACCCCTGCACAGGTGAAGAGTTTAACGGATTTCACCGAACTGAAGATCATTGATCGCAGCCAGCTTATCCTTGACATATTTGCGAGGAGGGCCGTGACTAAGGAGGGAAAGATACAGGTAGAGATTGCCCAACTGAAATACCTGCTCCCCAGATTGGCCACCAAAAATACGGCCATGTCAAGGCTGACCGGGGGGATCGGCGGGAGAGGACCGGGAGAGACAAAATTGGAAATCAACAGGCGACGGGTCAGGGAGCGGATCGCCAGATTGAACCGGGAGTTGAAGGAAATCAAGCAACAGAGAGGGCAACGGAGGCGACTCAGAAACGAGAGAAGGATCCCTGTAATCTCCATTGTGGGATATACCAATGCAGGGAAATCGACCCTTTTAAATACCCTGACAAA
>JAIOSR010000347.1 GCA_021107495.1 Desulfobacterales bacterium
GCTGCGGCTCGAAACACGGCGGACCTCTTTACAATTCGGCCCGGACAGCCCCTTCGATGATAGCTCCTATTATGTGTGGTTGTCCCGCCTGTCGGAAACCGACTGGTTAAGGTATTTGGGGCGTGGCAGATGCATTGTAGAGATAAAAATGCGCCTCTTTGAAAAGAGTTCCGCATGCCCAGCCACTATGCACTAACGCTGCTACTTATTGAGATATGACAAAATGACTGAATCGATAATAATACTGGTAATGGCCGAGGAGAAATGGGAAGAGGCCGATTTCCTGCGCCTACAAATAGAATCACATGGACATAAAGCCATGATTCTGGATACGGGTTTAACGGGTAAAGCCCTCGGGACCTGTAATATTACCCGTGAAGAGGTCATAATGACCAGTGGAAGACCTCCTGACGAAGTGGCACAAATAACCGATAGAGGAAAGAGAATGCCCGTCATGGTAGACGGTGCCAGGCAAATAGTTCAAAATCTCAATTCTCGGGGGGAGCTTTCCGGAATAATGAGCTTAGGCGGTACGACCGGGTCACGTATGGGAACAAGTATTATGAAGTCCCTTCCCTTTGGGGTCCCCAAACTGGCTGTTTCAAGCACAGCATCAATTCCTGGATTCGCCTCAAAATACATGGGTACGTCGGATGTCACACTCATGCATTCGGTAGTGGAGATTGCCGGCCTTAATAATATGATGAGAAATGTTTTGGCCAGGGCCGCAGGCGCTATCTGCGGTATGGTGGAAGGTTCAGTTCGTGTCCCCGTCTCTCTTTCCGGCCATGCAGAAAAACCTCTGATTGCCATGACGCATTTTGGTCCCTGCGAGGAGTGTGCCGTAAACGTAAGAAAACAACTTGGACTGAAAGGATACCAGGTTATAGGTTTTTCCGCCGCCGGTATCGGTGACAGGGCCATGGAGGAAATAATAGGACGCCAGGATATCTTCGGCGCTGTAATCGATCTCGCCCCGGGCGGCGTAGGCGAAGAACTATTAGGCTTTGCAAGGGCCGCAGGCCCCACCCGGCTCGAGGCCGCCGGCAATAAAGGAATACCGCAGGTCATTGCCACAAGCGGGGTAAATTTCGGTTCCCCGCTCAAGCGCCGGTATAAGCCGGAATATGAATCACGAAAAAAATATGAATATGACGCAGTACGAACGTTCATGAGATTATCTCATGAAGAACTGATCATGGCGGCGACCGCCATTGCCGACAAACTGAACAAGGCACGGGGTCCGGTAAGGGTAGTAATCCCATTGGGCGGGTGGTCTTCGGTTGATAAAAAAGGGACCTTCTTCTACGATGGGGATGCAGACCGGGTATTCGTTAATGAACTGAAAAGCCGGCTGAGGCAGGATATTGAGGTTAAGGAAATAGACGCAGACCTTGAGACCCCTGAATTTGCCGGGGCCGTTGTTGATGCCTTAATCAATATTATTTAAAATGACCCCTGACCATGCCTTAAACTTCAAAAAGGCGGTATGATTTGAAGTCCCCCTTTTCTAAAGGGGGATTGAGGGGGATTTTTTACAGGGCCGGTGCATTTTCATTTAATTTGTTAAATGCGGTTCCAAGGTATAGAAGAGCTGCTTTTCAAGGGGCAAGGGCCTAAACATGGAATTCACACTTAAAACCGAAGAAGGGACATACGACCTTGAGGCCGGCGTCAGGTTGATCGGGAATGATCTCTTAGTGGGCATATGGGGTGGGGAAAAACCGCATATTGGTGCTGTTTCAGTGGCACAGCCACGTCCGAGCCTCAAAAACCCGAATGTTACGAGCGCCACAGCGTCCGTATTCTGTTTCGTAGGTCATAAAGAAGACGAACTGGCAAAGGCCGTTTCGGAAATCCTGGCCGCGGCATTGAATACGCAGGTAGTAGTCACTGCAGGCATCCACTGGGATAATATCAGCGAAGAGGGCATTCAAAAGGTCATTCGGAACAGCGAGATTCTTGTGGACCTGATCCTTGACAAAGTTTCATCTTTGTATCTGTAATTTCAAAAATATTTTGGACGCAAATGAACCCAGGTTTCCCCGATGGGCTATTATGATTTTTTTAGATCTGTGTTTATCTTTGTGGAGCCCCACGGGCAAGCCCGTGGCACCACTTAGTTTCGCCGATTCGCTTCGCGAACGGCGGGACTTAGTGGTACGACATCCCGACCGTAACCGCATTCATCCACGGCTAAAGCCGTGGCTTTCTGTGGTCGGGGTAAATCTGCGTCCCAAAAAGGGTGTTTTATGAACAAAAGAATAATTATAGGAATTGCAGGGGCGAGCGGCGTGATCTATGGGGTGAGGATGCTCAGTCTGCTGAAGGAACAGGTCTTTGAGACCCATCTGATTATCTCAGAAGCAGGCAAAAAAAATATCGAGATCGAGACAAGCTACAAGGCCTCTGAAGTAGCCGCCATGGCCGACTATACTTATGACAACAGGGACGTGGGTGCCGCGCTTGCAAGCGGCTCATTTTTGACCGGGGGCATGGTGGTTGCGCCCTGCACAATAAAGACCTTGTCCGGAATCGCCAATTCATACACCAACAATCTCCTTGTGAGGGCCGCGGACGTCACACTGAAAGAAAAGCGCAAGCTGGTCCTAGTGGTAAGAGAGACCCCGCTTCACAAGGGTCATCTCAGGCTCATGACCATGGCCGCCGACATGGGGGCCCACATTCTGCCGCCAGTTCCCTCTTTCTATAATCAGCCGAAAACCATTGATGATATCATCAATCAAACCATTGGAAAGATATTTGACTACTTAGGCATAGAGCACAACCTCTTCAAACGCTGGGGTGAAAACCCATAACCTCTCGATGACTGCTCGCCCGACACTTCGAATCCGTAAGCAAGATTGATCCCCTCACCGGCAGATCACAAATTATGATCTGTAAAAATGGGCAGTAAACAATTGTAATACTATACTCGATCTGAGGCAGTTTGGTGAGAACCATCGATACTAAATCAAAGTTCCTGGGAGCCATGATAGGAAGCGCCCTGGGTGATGCAATTGGTGAACTGGCCTTTCAATTTCCCAGGGAAGAACTTCTGCGCTCCGAGCTGGGTCGGCTTTCGAAAGTTCGTTATACCGATGATACCGCCATGGCATTGGGGCTGGCCGAGTCCATAATAAATAAAGGCCTCATAGATGAGCAACACTTAGGAAAAACATTCAGTGACAACTTCGAACGCGAGCCCTGGCGGGGCTATGCATCCGGTCCGCCCACTGTTTTTTATCAGGTCAAACAGACAGGGATCTCTTATTCGGAGGCGGCGCAAGGTCTTTTCGGAGGAGGAGGTTCTTTTGGAAACGGCGCGGCCATGAGGATTGTACCCGTGGGTCTTTTTTTTCACGACTCACCCGACCTTTATGACCAGGCCTGTGCTTCGGCCAGGTTAACCCATGCCCACCCGGTAGGGATGGACGGTGCGGCGGTTCAGGCATTTGCCGTTGCCAGGGCCGTAAAACTCGATCCTGATGAGGAGTTCCCATTGGAAGCATCGTTACAGGCCCTTGTTGACTTTGCAAGGACACCCGAGGTTCGGGAAAAGATGCGGCATGTTCAAAAATCAATCGACCAAAATGTTCTACCCGATGCTGCGGCAGACCTTATCGGCCGGACCGTGGCCGTGTATGAATCAATGCCTTTTGCCGCTTATTCCTTTTTTCGCCATGCGCAATCATTTGAGGATTGTATTTTCTGTGCGATTATGAATGGCGGCGACAGGGATACCCTGGGTGCCATGGCGGGAGCGATTTCCGGGGCCTATCTCGGCATCGAAGCCATTCCGCAATCCTGGCGCC
>JAIOSR010000027.1 GCA_021107495.1 Desulfobacterales bacterium
AGAGCTTCCGGTCTTCGAAAGTGGGTAGATACAATCAAAGTCGTTGAAGAATATCCTATGCTTTCGAGAGTGCCCATCAGGAATGATTTTAATAAAAAGGAAATCCTGCAAATCAAAATTGTAGGTCTCTTTCGTTTATACAACATGATTCATGTGCAACTCTGATAGCATGTGCAATTTTACATAACGGCTCATTTGTAGCTTAGCTCAAATTGCATAAGTCAAACATCATGTATTGTAGTTAGTTGAAATAAACAAATAATTACATAACGAGGCTTTTGCAGCGGAGCGCAAAAAGACGCGCCCGCTGAAAAGCAGCGTGTGTGCCAGGCATGGCACGTAGCTAGTGAGGTGCCCACCCTTCGCCAAGGCTACGGCGTGGCAAGGAAGTCCCTGTACCAGGTGTTCGCGGAGCCTAAGGTTAGGAGCTCGCCGGAGGCGAGTAAAAAGGGCAAGTCGCAGATCCCGGACTTTGAGCGGGGGGCGTCGTCGTGAGGCTCCCCCCTATCCCGATTCGTCGAATAACATTATAAAGGAAGCGAAATGGATGAATATGAAATCTACGAAATTGAATGTAAAAAGATAAGAAAAGAAAATCGTAAATTACTTAATAGTTTCAGAATATACTTAGGCTCAAAAAAATTATCTAAGAAAACAGTAGATAAACATGTTTCAAATATCGATTTTTATATCAATGAATTTCTATTGTACGAAGAGCCTTTGAAAGCCAAGGAAGGGATTAATGATCTCGATCACTTTTTGGGTTATTGGTTTATCCGTAAAGCAATGTGGGCATCTGTTATTTCGATAAAAGAAAACATTACAAGCCTTAAGCATTTTTATACTTACATGCATGCAATCGATGAAATCGAGCTTGAAGAATTAAAAACAATGAAAGAAGAAATCAAAGAAAGCAAAGATGAATGGCTTGAAACTATCAGGAAATACGATGATCCTGATACGGATTTTGAAGATATATGGTAGCAAATTCATTGAGATTAAATCGCCGAACATGGCGGTGCAGTTGACCAGGGCTACAGCGGCCTATAGAAAAACAAAGATAAGTACTAACTCCGTTGTCTTTGGCATATTCTGCGGAGTGGCCCTGTCAACTGACCTTGGCGTTGGGCATCACGAATTGAAAGGTCATAATGAACGTACTAAATATTCACGAACGCGAACTGGAAGCTAATCATGAGCAAGTCGCGAAGCTCATTGATTCTCTCTCCTCAGAAGATGATCTCCTGTGGCCGAACCACTCATGGCCTCGTATGAAATTGGATCGTCCGCTCAGCATCGGGGCAAATGGTGGACATGGTCCGATCGGGTATTTTGTTGAGGAATACAAACCTGGAGAGTCCATCAAATTCCGTTTTACAAATCCAAAAGGATTAAATGGATTTCACAGATACGAGATCGTCAGGAGGACACAAGAGTCTGTGTTACTGCGGCATACAATAGAAATGACACTACATGGCTCCGCTTTTTTAACATGGCCACTAATTATTCGGCCACTGCATGATGCATTGCTTGAGGACGCTCTTGCCACTGCTCAGGCGTCGCTTGGAATGATTCCGCAAATGCTGCCTTGGTCGCCTTGGGTAAAATTAATTCGATGGCTTATGTCCGGTGGAAAAACACAATCACAGATTACACCCAACAATCTCTTCCAGCTTAGCGCAAAAAACCGCGGCCACTGAAGAGTCCGTTCTGCCCCTGATTAAAAGATCCCTTGACCCAGTTATTCCTATACGTGTATAATACGTGTAGTCTTTGTGGAGGTGTTTAATATGCAAAAAAAGCTTACTGTGACCATAGATGAGGAAGTTTATGACGGATTACGGAACGTTATTGGCCCGAGAAAAATCAGCAGGTTTATCGAAGACTTAGTCCGGCCTCATGTGACTAAAAAAGATATATATGCCGCTTACAAAGAGATGGCTGCTGACGAAGTCAGAGAATCGGAAGCGCTTGAATGGGCTGAAGCCACTTTTGGAGATATCAATCATGAAGAGGGGTGAAGTCTGGTGGGTAAATTTTGAACCTTCCATTGGGGGTGAAATCCGCAAAAAACGACCTGCCGTTATTGTAAGTAACAATGCTGCAAATCAATTCCTTAACAGAGTTCAAGTTATCCCCCTGACAAGTAATGTCGATAAACTTTATCCCAGTGAGGCGTATATTACACTTCAAGGGAAGAAGGCTAAAGCTATGGCTGATCAACTTACTACTGTTAGTAAAAAGCGACTGATTAATCAAGCTGGAACAGTTTCAAATACTGAGATAGAGGGGATAAAGCGAGCTATTTCAATACAACTTGACCTTTGAGGCAGAACATCAGCTTTCACTCAGACCTTCACCGGCTTCGCCGGCTCGGGTTTGTGAAACTGGTCGTTCGATAATGCCTTCCCTGATAGGAGGTTCAAACCATGAGATTAAATTATTATCCGGAAACTGATTCCCTTTATATTGATTTATCATCGAAACCTAGCAAGGAAAGTGTAGAAATATCGGAAGGGATTGTTCTTGACTATGATAACGATGGACATATTACCGGAATCGACATTGATAATGCTAGCCATAAAATTGACCTCAATGAAATTATTCTCAACAAAGTTCCATCACAAATTCAGTCAATATCTGCATAATTAAAAATAGGTCGAACATGCGTGTGCAAGAGATGGCGTATAAAACACGCCACTCCTGACACGCGTCGTTCAGCAATAATTTATCCCGATGCTTGAATCCAAGATACACTAAAAAATTCAACAATACTTTTTGATATGAAAGATTTGAAAAGCGGAAAGATTTTAGCCAGGCTTGCGGATCAGATTTTTATCGAATATTTTCCCAGATTGCGGAATAACCCTGTCCCCGGCCGACGCACATGGTTGTAAGGCCGTATCCGGCATCGGGGTGTTCCTTGAAAAGCCCGGCCAGAAAGGCCACGAGACGGGGACCGGATGAGGCCAGGGGATGGCCGTAGGCAATGGCTCCTCCCCATTTATTTACTCGAGGATCATCCCATTTCATACCCAATCGGTCGAGGCAGTAGAGGGCCTGTACTGCAAATGCCTCGTTCATTTCTATGATGTCTATATCATTCATGGTTAACCCGGCTTTTTGTAATGCCTTCTGTGTAGCAGGTACCGGGGCCGTGCCCATTATGGTGGGGTCCACTGCGGCCACGGCGGAGGATATCCATCTCATTTTCGGCTTGATACCAAGCTCTTGAGCCTTTTTTTCACTCATCAAAAGCACGGCGCAGGCGCCGTCGTTCAGTCCCGAAGCATTGCCGGCGGTTGTCCTTCCGTTTTCCCTGAACGGTGTTCTAAGGTTTTTCAGACCATCCATTGTGGTATCAGGCCTTGGCTGCTGGTCCTTATCGGCCACAATCCGGGTTCCGTCAGCCAACTCCGTCTCAATGGGGATTATCATGTCCTTCATCTTGCCGGCTTTTATGGCCTGATCAGCCTTTCTCTGGCACTCAAGGGCATAGGCGTCCGCCATTTCCCTGGTAAACTCCGGAAAACGGTCATGGATGTTCTCCGCAGTCATACCCATGTTAAAGGCCGATGGCCCGCCCATGACCTCTTCGGCCCTCGGGTGAGGATCGCGCATGAATCCCATGGGCAGATGCCCCATGTGCTCTACTCCCCCGGTAATAAGGCAGTCGGCCATACCGCATGCGATATATGTAACACCGTAACCGATGGCCGTAAGACCACCCGCGCACATGCGGTCTATTGAACAACCGGGGATCTCATAGCCCCAGTCAGCCAACATGGTGACCAGCCTGCCTAAAGTTCCTCCCTGTTCCTTCACCTGGTTGGTAACACCCCAGACATTGTCTTCAATCATGTCGGGGCTGATCTGTGAATTTCTTTCCATCAGGGCCCGGAGCAAGGGAACCACCAGGTCCTCGGCTCTGGTGTTCCAGAAGATGCCCTTTTCTCCGGCCCTTCCAAAGGCCGTTCTTATGGCGTCG
>JAIOSR010000403.1 GCA_021107495.1 Desulfobacterales bacterium
GACTCGTATCGTGGGTGAAAACGGAGTAGACGGGATAGGGCTTAAGAACGTGAAGACCGGTGAAGAATCCCTGCTTCCGGTCCAGGGGGTCTTTGTGTTTATCGGTGTTATCCCCAACAACCAGTTGGCTAAAGGTTTGCTGGACTTAGATGATCGTGGCTTTGTGGTCACGAACGATTACATGGAAACCTCTTTAAAGGGAGTGTTTGCAGCGGGAGATATCCGATCCAAACTTCTCTGGCAGATTTCTACGGCCGTGGGCGAAGGCGCCACCGCAGCTTTTGCGGCGGAGAAATATATCGAGGGTTTTTAATAGTTTCCATCCAGAAATAGCCCTTTTCCGCAATCTCGGTGTCAATCTGCGGAATTAATTGTTCCCGCCTTCTAAGGCGGGAACAATTAATTCCTTGATTTCCTTGACCTTGCGAAAAATTCCTCATTTCTGAATTGGAAACTTCATAGTGCCTTCCATTCATTTATGAATGGGCACTAAATCGGGGATTGTCAAATCCGGTGTCCCCCAAATATTGATCAGATGCTTTCAAAATAAAGGTTGATAATTGTTGAACTTTTATGTATAATTAATGATATTTCAATGACAATAAGGCATAAAGAATAAATTTTCTGTGTGTTTAATGGGAATTGCGATATGTGTAAATCGAGTATCATAGCGAAGTGGTTCATCGTCGGCACGGTCATGATTTTTCTTTCAAGCGGCTGCTCCCTGTGGAAGAGTTGGTTCGGATCAGAAGAGGAAGAGGAACTCCCGACCAAGATTATGAGCGATGGCAGGGAGAACCTTGAGAAAGGGCACTACAAGTCGGCTACAGAGGCATTTGAGAAGATAAAGGACAGATATCCCTACAGCAAGTTCGCTCTCGAGGCTGAGCTAAAGATGGCCGACTCCCTTTACAATGACGAGGAATACGAGCAGGCCTACGATTCCTATTATGATTTTGAAAGGCTCCACCCGAAAAATTCCAGCATTCCCTATGTCATGTATCGAAAGGGGATGTCCCTGTTCAAGCAGGGCAGTACCATTGACAGAGATCAATCGAACACCTACAAGGCCAAAGAGGATTTCGAAAGGCTGATCAAGCGATTTCCCAAAAGTGAATATGCCAAAATGGCACGCACCAAGGTCCGGGAGTGCTATATAAGCCTTGCCGAGTATGAACTATATGTTGCCCACTATTACTTCAAAATGAAAAAATACCGGGCTGCCATGGACCGGTATCTTTATCTTGTAAAAAATTACCCGGATCTCGGCCAATATCACGAGGCGCTTGAATACCTGAGTAAATGCAAGGAAAGACTGCCTGAGGAGCCTGAAGAACAGGAGGAGCCAAAGAAGAAAAAGGGGTCTTCCTGGTTGAAAAAGCTAAATCCTTTTAGCTGGTGGGGGGATTAATTGGTTCTCATCCAAAAACTGACGTTTTTGGATTCGAGCTATCAGCCATCAGCTTTCGACTTTCAGCAAGGACATTAAAAACAAGGTGTTGGCTGATTGCTGAAAGCTCCATCCGGAAATCGATTGTTTCCGGATGGACACTCATTAGTTCTCTTTAATTATATCATTAACGGCCTCAAGGGCTTTCCCTAACTCTTCAGGTTTGCCCCCCCCTCCCTGGGCCATATCCGGCCGACCTCCACCCCTTCCTCCCACGATAACCGACAACCGGCTGATAATATCTCCTGCCTTGAATCGTTCAACCAGGTCTTTGGTTACCAAGCAGATCAGCATGGCTTTGCCTTCATTTCTGGCGCCCAAAAGGATAACGCCTGATCCTAACTTGTCCCTTATTCTGTCAGCCGATTCCCGAAGCTCTTTGGGAGAACCGGCCTCTGTTTCCAGGGCCACGACCTTAACGCCACCAATTTCTTTGACCTTTAAGAGAAAGTCTTCAGATTTTTTGGACAGGAGTTTTGCCTTAAGGGATTCAAGTTCCTTGTCTTTTTCCTTTTGCTCTTTCAATAGCCGTTCAAGTCGTTCCCCTGTTTTGCCTGGGACCGTCTTTAAAAGAGAAGCAACAAGTTTCAGTTCGTTCTCCTGTTCCTGATCATACCGAAGGGCCGCCTCCCCGGTCCGCGCCTCGATCCTGCGCACATTTGCCGCAACCGCGCTTTCACTGATTATGCGAAAAAGGCCGATATCGCCGGTCAGTTCAGTATGGGTGCCGCCGCACAGCTCCATACTGGTACCGTCACCAATACGCACAAGCCGAACCGTCTCGCCGTATCTTTCTTCAAAAATGGCCATTGCCCCGGTTTTCATGGCCTCTTCCTTGGACATCTCATTTGTCTCAAGCGACAGGTTCTCGCGAATGTGCCTGTTCACTATATACTCCACTTCTTTTAGCGTTCCCGGGGATACCTGGGTAAAATGACTGAAGTCAAAGCGAAGCCTGTCCTGTGAAACCAATGATCCTGCCTGCTTTACATGGTCCCCCAAGACCTCCCGCAGGGCTGCATGAAGAAGATGGGTGGCCGTGTGGTTGATGGCCGTGGCCTTTCTTGTATTTTTGTCCACCCGGGTTTCCACTTGATCGCCGGCAGATAGGTTTCCAGCTTCCAAATGTCCTTTGTGAACAATAATATCCTGGCTGTATTTAAGGGTATTTGTAACACGAAAGCTCATTCCCTCATTTGTGATCCGGCCTGTGTCACCTGCCTGTCCGCCGGCCTCGCCGTAAAAAGGGGTCTGATCCAGGACCACTTCGGCCCTCGCCCCCTTTTCTGTTATACGGGTTTCTTTTCCGTCCACCAGCACTGCTGCGACTTTTGCTTTTGAATCAAGGGTTTCGTAGCCCAAAAAACGGCTGGAAATGCCGCGTGCCATAAGGCCTCGAAATGCCCCAGGTATATCTTCTTCGCCGCTTCCTTTCCATGACTCTTGTGACTGGGTTCTCTGTTTCGACATGGCCAGATCAAACCCTTCCATGTCCACACGGAGGTTTTCGTCACGGGCCACGTCCTCCACGATATCCACTGACAGGCCATAGGTATCATAGAGCTTAAAGGCCATATCACCCGGGATGGTATCGCTCTTTTCGGCCTTCAATTTTTCGATCTCTTCATCCAGCACCTTCATACTGTAATGGAGGGTGTCGGCAAATCGTTTTTCCTCGTTATTTACAACACCTTCAATGAAGCTCTTTGATCGCACAAGGTCTTCATAGTCCCGGCCCATGAGTTCAACGACCTTGGAACAAACGGGACGCAGAAAGGAATCTTTCAGGTCAAGGACCTGACCGAAGCGGATGGCCCTTCGAATGATGCGTCTTAGAACATACCCCCTGCCTTCATTTGACGGCAGTATGCCGTCACCAATCAAAAATGCAGTTGCACGGGCATGATCGGCAATGACCCTGAATGCCACATTCTGCTTTTTGTCTTGCGCGTATTTTTTTGCGGATAGGTCTTCTATATAAGAAATCAGGTCTTTGAACAGATCAGAGTCATAATTTGTGCTCACCCCCTGAACCACTGCGCACAGTCTCTCGAGACCCATGCCCGTGTCAATGTTCGGTTTGGGGAGCGGTGTCAGCTTCCCGTCCGCACCCCGGTCAAACTGGGTAAAGACAAGGTTCCATATTTCGAGATAGCGATCGCAGTCACATCCCGGCGCGCACTCCGCCCTGCCGCATCCCAGAGACGGACCCTGATCGATATGGATTTCAGAGCAGGGACCGCAGGGGCCCGTATCTCCCATGGCCCAGAAGTTATCCTTTTCACCTAAGCGCACGATTCTTTCAGTTGGAAGCCCTATTTTGTCTTCCCATAACCTGTATGCCTCATCATCGTCCCGGTAAACAGAGACATGTAACCTGTCTGAGGGCAGGCCATACACCTCGGTAAGCAATTCCCACGCCCGAATTATGGCCTCTTCTTTGAAGTAGTCGCCAAAGGAAAAGTTCCCTAACATCTCAAAAAAGGTATGATGCCTGGGCGTGTAGCCCACATTTTCAAGATCATTGTGCTTACCTCCTGCCCGTACTCACTTCTGGGATGTGGCTGTCCTTGTATTCCTCCTTTTTTCCTCCCCGAGGAAGACCCGCTTAATCGCCACCAGCCGCGTTTTGCAGGACAGCATGGAAGAGTCACCCCTAGGAATAA
>JAIOSR010000177.1 GCA_021107495.1 Desulfobacterales bacterium
TGCTTAACGAATTTCTATTGGATCTTGTGGACCAAAGATGGATGGTCAAGATGAGCTATGAGGCTAAACTATTGAAGGAAGGAAAAGTCCTTGCAACGCGGACCGTTAGCGGACAGGCAGAGCGGTTTAAGTTGATCGGCAGGGATGAGGCGGGCAGGGCCGTGGGAGAAATTTTTACGGACATGATCAACCGGCTGGATGTTCTCGGCTTTTTTCAATCGGCAGGGTTATGAGCATAAAAGACAGGGTATTTCTGATAAGTCTGGGATGTTCCAAAAACCTGGTAGACAGTGAACATATGCTTGGCCTGATCAAATCGAAGGGATTTGAGCTTGCCTCAAGCATTGAAGATGCAGGGATAGCCGTGATAAATACCTGTGGTTTTATCCAGCCTGCAGTGGAAGAGGCCATTGACACGATCCTTGAAGTGGCAGACCTAAAAAAGCAGGGCAAATTAAAAAAAATTGTGGTTGCCGGGTGTTTTGTCCAGAGGTACGGATACAAATTGCTAAAAGAAATGCCGGAAGTAGACGGATGGTTGGGTACGGGTGAGATTTTTCGGATAGCGGATATTATAGAAAATGAGGATTCGGGCGCCCAGGGCCGGTTCTTTATCGGGAGGCCTACCTATTTGGCGGACCATTCCGTACCAAGGGTGCAGACAACGCCTTTTTACAGTGCCTATCTGAGAATTGCCGAAGGATGCACCCACAGGTGCTCATACTGCATCATCCCAAGCTTGAGAGGCCCTCTTCGAAGTCGAAAAATGGAGTCTTTGATCACGGAAGCTGAGGAAATGGCAGGCCTCGGTGTTAAAGAAATTAACCTGATTGCCCAGGATATCACCATATATGGAAATGATCTTGAAGCCGACGTTTGTCTGGAAGAACTTTTGGAGAGATTGGCTGACATAGAAGGAGTCGAGTGGGTGCGACTGTTATATTGCCACCCAAAAGGCATTTCAGATCGGCTTCTGGGGTTGATTGAATCCAACAAAGCCGTATGTCCTTATCTTGATCTTCCTTTGCAACACGTTAACAATGAAATCTTGAGGGCAATGAAAAGAGACCCCGGCAAAGAGACCCCAGGGGAATTGATTGATCGAATAAGGTCTGTAGGGCGCAAGATAAGCCTGAGAACCTCTCTGATGGTCGGGTTTCCCGGGGAGACAGAAGCGATGTTTGAAGAACTTTATGGTTTTGTGGAGGAGACCCGGTTCGATCATTTAGGCGTTTTCATTTTCAGCGGGGAACGAGGGTCGGCAGCGGCCCGCCTCAGGGCCACGGTGGAGCCCGAAGTGGCCCAAATGAGATTAGATAAGATTATGACTCTCCAGGCGGAAATCGCAAAAGAAATAAATCAACAAATGGTTGGATTGATTCAGCCTGTTTTGATCGAGGGCGTGAGTCCCGAGACCGACCTGTTACTTACTGGGAGGACGGCAACCATGGCACCCGACGTGGACGGGCAGGTTTTGATTAATAAAGGGGAGGGTGTGGCCGGGGAAATTATGCCGGTACTCATAAATGAGGCTCATGCTTATGACCTTGTCGGGGAAATCGTTTGAATCCGGCATTCGGAATATCGAATTAAATGAGTTGTAAAATCATTAGACATAAATTATCATTTATTTGATTTGTGAAAATTACCGGATTTTAACGGGATCAGACCCCCACCGAGCCGTAGTCATAAATCACATCGGTATTTCGGTTCAGTAAAACCAATAAGGAAAATTTTGAATTTATAATGGATCAACATACTAATATTTTAGACAATTTTAAAGATCATTTTACGAGGATAAACGAGGAATTGGACAGGGGCCTCGATTCTCGTGTTTCTCTTGTAGAAGATATCGGCAGCCATACCCTTTTAGGACAGGGTAAAAGGCTTAGGCCCCTTCTTTTTGTCCTTGCCTGTCGGCTTTGTAACTATTCCGGCGAAGACGTCTACCGTATTTCCACAATTTTTGAATATATTCATGCCTCCTCCTTGCTTCATGATGATGTTTTGGATAATGCTGAGACAAGGAGAAAAAAACCTTCTGCCAATCATCTCTGGGGTAATCATGCGGCAATCTTAGAGGGAGATTTTTTATACTCAAAAGCCACGACTATTGCTTTAGATGCCAACAGCCTGCCGTTCCTTAGAAAAATTGCAGATGCGACCATGCAAATGACCGAAGGTCAAATCCTTGAATTGACTCATACGAATGATTGGAATACCGGAAAGGAAGAGTACATAGAGGTTATAACTGCCAAAACGGCCATTCTTATGGCTGCTGCGTGCACATGCGGGGCAGTCTTTTCTCAAGCCGGGGAAGAAGTCGAGCAGTCTCTTGAGAGATTTGGGCTCAATGTTGGGATAGCTTTTCAGCTCATGGATGATCTGCTCGATTATATATCTTCTGAGGAGGTATTCGGGAAGCCGGTGGGTAAGGACCTTAAGGAGGGTAAAATCACCTTGCCTCTCATCTATACCCTGTTAAAACTTGAAGAATCAGAGAGAAAGAGATTTGCAGAACTCTTCAAAAGCCACCGGGCCACTGAACAGGATTATCGGAACCTGACCGGACTTGTCAGAAGCAACGGAGCCCTGGATCAAATACGAGACGAGGCCAAGGCATATGTGAACGAAGCTGCAACCTGCTTAAAGTCATTCCCCGATTCACCCGTCAAGAGAAATCTCCTGGAACTGAACCAGTATATTATTGATAGAGAATATTGATATAGCCGCAAAAAGGCACAAAATACGCAAAAATAAAAAATGGACCTCAGACCACAATTATTAACTGCTAATCGACAATCTTCAATTTTAAATCCCTATTGTTTTCCAAAAGGACATACAGGGTAACGGCACTGCTCACAATTGAGGCACAAACCGCCATGGCCCATGGAGGCGATATCTCTCCTGTTGATAACCTCTCCTGCTAATACACGAGGCATGACCAGATCCAGTATCGTGGCTCTATAGTAAAGGACGCAGGCCGGCAGCCCCAAAACGGGGATATCATCGATGCGTCCGTACAAGAACATGGCGCCGGGAAGTACAGGTGTTCCATAGACCACATCCCGGGCCCCGGCCTTTGCAATGGCCATGCGGCTCACGTCATCAGGATCAACGCTCATGCCGCCTGACACTATAATGAGCCGGGCTCCTTTTTTGAGTAATGCCTTTATACCTTCTGCAATCCTCTCCTCATCGTCGGGAAAAAACAGGGTATCTGTCAGTCTGCAACCAAAAAATTGAAGTTTCTTTTTGATGATGGGGGCGAATTTGTCTTCAATGAGGCCGGTTGACACCTCATTTCCGGTTATTATGAGCCCGGTTTGAGGCTCAGACAGTTTTTTCACGGAAAAGATTCCGCCGCCGACTTCAGCCACACTTATAGCTTCATTGAGGGGCTTTTCGTCAATAATCAGAGGAATTACCCTTGTGGAGGCTATGATTTCTCCCTTTTCAACCAGGATATTGTTGTGACGGGAAGAGCAGCACATATGGGGAACGAGATTGAGCTCAAGCAGGGATTCAACGTTTACCTTTAAAAGACCCCTGTGGGTGGCCTTCAAGGCAATTTTTCCTTCCGATGGGGCAGGGTCAAAAACCACTCCCTGACCTGACATGACCCCGGCAAGTCTCAGGGCGGCCTCATCCTCATGGACTTCTCCTGGTTCCAGATGCAGAACAAAAAGGTGTTCCTTGCCTAAACGTCTCAAGTGTGCCAGGTCTTCCTCCCCGACGACATGTCCCTTTTTAAATGCTGCCCCCTTGAATTGACCGGGTCTGATTTCCGTGATGTCATGGGCTAAGACTTTACCCACGGCCTGGTCTATGGGAATTATGGTTGCTGAAGATTTGTGTTTTGTGGTCATGAATATGCTCCGTTTAAAAAAATCCGGGGTGGTGAAAACTGCCCCTCACATGGTTTTGAAATTAGGGTTAAGCGTTGAAACCTGAAACCTAAACACCAAACCCCAAACCCTTAGTAAAATGATCTGGTTAGATATAAAAATGCAGCAAATCACTTCCCAGGGTGAGTTCACCCTCGTAAGACTTCCGGCATTGGGCAGTGATGTCCGTTGCCAGACATTCGGGATAAAAATGGGTCAGCACCAACCGTTTCACATTGGCTAACGTGGCTATATGGCCGGCCTGTGAAGGCGTCAGGTGCCCTTCGACCTCCACTCCATCGGGAAAAGAAGATTCCAAAACGAGAAGATCTGTGCCTTTAGCCACATCCACAAGCCCTTCACAGAAACTCGAATCTCCTGAATACACAAAACTTTTGCCTTGTTGGTCCTCAACACGATACGCGAGGCTATGAGGCGTATGCCTTACGGGCTGCGCAATGATTTTGAAACCGGGATAATCTCTTGTGATATTTTCGCGCCCATCAAGTTCTTCTATTTTCATGATCTCCGTGGGAAGGCTCAGGCAGTCACCGTATGCCCCTTGGAGGCGATTTATGAATTTCTTCAAGCCAACGGCCCCTGCAATAACAAAAGGGTCCCGTTTCTCGAGTATGGAGGGGTTTTTCGTTGTAAACAGGAAATGGATGAGGCCCGCTGTATGATCAGGGTGAAAATGGGTAATGAATATCCTCGTGATATCTTCGTGGTTCAACCCGGCCTTAGTCAACTGGCGGAGGGTTCCCGGTCCCATGTCAAAAAGGATGAGCTGGCCATCAATTACAAGGGCCAGTGAAGGAGAGGCCCTGTGATTCAGGGGAATGGCTGTACCTGATCCTAAAATGATTAATTCCATAACCTAACCTCAGGGTTCCCGAACTCATGGTATTATGAGTCATGAGTTTATATATGCTGCGATCAGTGATCCGTAAGTTCTCAATAGTTTTGGGGTCTCCGCCCTTGAAGATGGCTTTAACCGGAACTTTTTTGAGAAGTTACATGATTCAGTCAACATATTGCAATGTCGATTTTTTACAAATTGTAAAAAATATCGACAACCATTTTTCAAAATCCGACA
>JAIOSR010000172.1 GCA_021107495.1 Desulfobacterales bacterium
GTTCACGGTTCAAGGTTAAAAAACGATGAACATAGACCAGTATGAAGATAAGGCAACCAACCGTGAACCATGAACCGTGAACCTGACAACCTGAGTTACAAAGCCGGAACAAAAACAAGGTAAAAAGGGAGATAGAGAATGATGAGAGACACCAAATTTGACATTCTGTTTGAGCCGCTCAAGATGTCGAACCTGACTCTGAAAAATCGGTTTTTCATGGCGCCCATCGGGACGACCTTTCATATGAAGCAGTTGTCGGACTTTTTGGCTGAAAGGGCCAAAGGGGATGTGGCGCTCATCACCACAGGAGAAACATGTGTTCACCCCGGTGGCAGGGCAGGTGCAGGCCAAGAGGAGCCTCGGCTTGAAACGGATGATGATATAAAAGCCTTTTCCCCTCTGGTAAAGGCGGTCCAAAATGCAGGTGCCAAAATTGTCGCCCAGCTCAATCATGCGGGCCGGTATTCTTCCAGCCGAGCGCTTCAGCAGCAACCTGTTGCCCCATCGGCAATTGCCTCACGTTATACAGGCGAAACACCCAGGGAACTTTCGACTGCGGAAACAGATGACCTGGTTATGGCGTTTGCGGAGGCAGCCCTTCGAGCGCAAAAGGCCGGTTTCGACGGGATAGAAATTTTAGGAAGTTCCGGCTACTTGATCAGCCAGTTTCTTTCTCCGGTAACAAACAAAAGGGATGACAAGTATGGCGGAGATACACTCCAAAGGGCGACCTTCCTTTTTTCAATTCTGCAGGAAACAAGAAAAAAAGTGGGAGACGATTTCAATATTTGCGTCAAATTCGATGCCGAGGACAGCATGGAAGGCGGAAGGACCCTGAAAGATTCCATTTTGCTGGCGCCTCATATCGTATCCGCGGGTGCGGACAGACTCCACACTTGGGCCGGGTGGCATGAGGCCACACGTCCCATGTTGCCCATGTTTGTTAAACGTGGGGCCTTTTCCCATCTTGCTGCGGAGATTAAGAAGGTGGTGGATGTTCCCGTCTCCACTGTGGGCAGGATTAACGATCCTTATGTGGCTGCCGATATCCTCGCCAAGGGCGAAGCGGATTTGATCGGTCTCGGCAGGGCCCTGTTGTGCGACCCTGATTTTGTCAAAAAGACATCGGACGGACGAACCGATGAGATACGACGCTGCACGGCCTGCTGTTACTGTTTTGACCAGATAATGCGGGCCATTCAAGGAGATAAAAAGGCCGGCCTCAAATGCTCCATAAACCCTGAGCTGGGACGTGAGGGCGAAGGCCTTATTCGCCCGGCTGAAGAAAAGAAGAATGTGGTTGTCGTAGGCGGTGGGCCTGCAGGAATGGAGGTTGCCCGAACAGCCTCACTTCGCGGTCATAGCGTTACCCTTTTTGAAAAAGATGACAAACTGGGCGGGCTGGTCAATCTGGCCTTTGTTCCTCCTCATAAAGGGGAGTTGAAAAATGTCGTTGACTATTATGTCCGTCAGATGGAAATCCTTCCCTTGAAGGTCAGGCTGGGTGAATCTTTCACTGAGGAGGAGTTTGAACGGATAAAACCCGATGCATTGGTTTTTGCGGCCGGAGCCCGTGAGCTATTACCCCGGATACCGGGAATAAGCGCAGAACATGTCTTTACGGCCCTGGAAATCTTAAAGGACGACATACCTGTTAAGGAAAGTGTTGTCGTTATCGGGGGTGGTTTGATCGGTGTTGAAACGGCTGAGTTTTTGGCCGACCGGGGAAAGAAGGTGACGGTCATTGAAATGCTTAAGGCCGTTGCCACTGATGTAGGGCCCACCATTAGATGGGGCCTTTTGGCAAGACTTTCTAAGAAAATATCCATGCTCACATCTACCAGTGTTATTGAAATCAAAGAGAAAAGCGTAGTCGTGTCGGACCCTGAACAAAACAGGAAGGATATCCCCTGCCATACAGTGGTTATTGCCACCGGATTAAGTAGCAGGTCGGACCTGGTGGAACCGCTGAAGATGAGGGATACCGAGGTCTATGTGGTAGGGTCATGCGTGAAGCCCGGACAGATTGCCGACGCAGTTGCAGATGCCTTTGAGGTTGGTTGCAGGATTTAAGGAGTGTAAGCGGATTAGCGGCGCTTTCACACATAAAGGAGATTCAGGGAATGGGTCGAAATATGTTCAGTGAGGAACACGAAATATTCAGGGACGCTTTTCGAAAATATATTCGGAATGAGGTGGCCCCGTATCTTGAGGAATGGGAAGAGAAAAAAGAAGTACCTCGTAGCGCCTGGAAAGGACTGGGAGAGCAGGGGTTTCTCTGTCCATGGCTCGAAGAGAAATATGGTGGATCGGGGGTCGGATTCGAGTATTCGGTTATCATCATCGAAGAACTCAGCCGCATAAGAGCGGATGGATTTCAGGTGGCACTCCACAGCGATATCATTGCCCCTTATATCCATTCCTTTGGGGACGAAAAACAAAAAGAAAGGTGGCTATCCGGTTGCGCCACAGGAGATACCATCCTGGCCGTTGCAATGACTGAACCGGGCACAGGGTCCGACCTGCAGGCCATTCGTACCAAGGCCGTCAAAGACGGTGACTCCTATGTGATCAACGGACAGAAAACCTTTATCTCAAACGGGGTTTTCTGTGACTTAGCGATTGTGGCCTGTAAAACCGACCCTGACGCGGTACCCGCTCACAAAGGCATCAGCCTGTTCCTGGTGGAGGATGGGACGCCCGGATTCTCAAAAGGTCAAAAGCTCAAAAAAATGGGTATGTATTGTGCGGATACGGCAGAGCTTTACTTTGAGGACTGCCGTATCCCTGAGGAAAACCTGCTTGGTGAAGAGGGCCATGGCTTTCAATATCTGATGCAGAAATTGCAGCAGGAACGTCTCGTATGTGCAATTCAGACCCAGGTAGCCGCCGAGACCATGCTGGACTTGACCATCGAATACTGCAGGGAACGTGAGGCATTTGGAAAACCCATAGGCCGGTTTCAACACAATGCCTTCAAAATCGTGGAAATGGCCACCGAGGTTGAACTTGGCCGGACCTTTATAAATGACCTCTTAGCCGACCATATGGAGGGAAAGGACCTGATCAAGAAGGTCTCCATGGCCAAGTGGTGGCTTGCGGAAATGGCAAATCGTCTGGCCTATGACTGCGTTCAGCTTCATGGTGGCTATGGCTACATGGAGGAATACTCCATATGCAGATGGTATAGGGATATTCGGGCGACCAGTATCTATGCGGGCACTACCGAGATAATGAAAACCATAATTGCCAAGCGCCTGGGCTTTTAGCAGTTTAAAACAGGTTCGGTTTTCAATAAGTTCAAGCAAAAAGCCTATCCCGGCATATGGCCTCAGGATGATGTATGAGGTCTACAAACAGCTCCAGGGAAATGCCGGGGAAAGACAGCTCAAAGATCCCAACATCGGTCTCACCCATAACATGGGCGGGTTTCCTCCCATGAATATCATCAGCGTCAGTATCGTGGGTAACTAAAAATCACACAACCCTCCCCCTTAGCCGAGAGAGGGTTGTCTCTATTCCGTAATACGCATTCTTGCAAGCTATTCGAACTTAACCTCATCTATCCAAACCGTGTTGGATCCCGGCCAGTCTCCCATAGCCTCCCAACTTGCGAACATGAACAATGACCCTATGACATTTTGAAGATCAGGTTTGTCTGAATAGCGATTGACATTATTCTTTGTCCATGTAGATGGGACAAGGTCATCGAAGGAGATTTCAATCCTCTTCCACGTCTTATCCGGTCGGATTACGGCTTTTTGGGAATAATTTACCCAGGTCCTCTTGCCTGACTTCAGCACTGCGTCATCATCATAACAATAAAGTAGAAAAAAATTTTGTTTGGTTTGGAAAAAAATGAATCAGCCTTTTTCCCTGCCATTAAGCCAAATCCAAATTAGCTAAGCCAGCGGTTCAAATTTAACTGACTGTTATTACTATTTAATTCAACACGAATAGGCTAAGCCTTAAGCTATCAATAAGCTAATGAAACCCCTATTGGTTTTTTCTTATCCACAACGCGCCGTTCCCCCGTCCTCCTACATATTCAATACGATCTTCGTGAGCCATTTCCTGCAAAAAATTGCGAACCTTGTCCCTGCACTGCCTTTCCGACAGAAGATCAGACAGTTTGTCAAAAAGAGCTATTAGGCAAAACTTAGGCCACACATATTTCAGACTTATCACAGGTTTTTGACTCAGTTGAAATGCTGATGTATTGGCAAAATATCACAAGTAAAAGACGGGTATCAAATTTTCATAAATTACTTCGTGAGACAAGACCAAAAGCGAGTGAGGTTGCAGATCAGCTTAGTATTTGGTTGTCAGGGAACTCAGAGCAACTATGTAGAGTGGAATGGGACCTACTTCTACGTGAGATTGTGACATCAAGACCAAAGAAGGTAGTGTGGGAAGATCCCAAAGAAATTGTTCGAATACTCAATATGGTTGGGAAGACACATGGACTCAACCACACTTTTTTGCCATCCGGAGGGGGATTGGATCTCCACGGAGCCAAGCACTATTCGAACAATAAAGTTGAGCTTGATTTCGAATTCAAAATTATAATTCAGCCTAAACTTTTACAGTTGAATCTTTATGAAGACGCTCAATGGAACCACTTTTACCTAGAGACCGACGATATTATTCTGGCAAATGACGGAGATGGAAATCCTTATTCGGGTCAAAGTTTCGATGAATATTCACAATTCGACGAGGACACCTATGTTGAGCGGTGGCGAATCAATTATCCGGAATTTAATGGAGTAAAAACTCCAGATAATGCGAGAATTGTTACTATAAATCATCATGGTAACTTTGTAATATTTCCTAAAATTTCCTTCTATAACACCCAGCTAGACCGTCTTCGATTTGGAAACAACAAAGAGGAATATGTGTTTGATCCATATAATAAACTACATGACAAATTTGAAACCGCGGACCAATTCGCCGTGTTTCTTGAAACTATGAAGTCGCTTGCAAAACGGACTGATGATCATGTTTCAGTCCCACTTAGTCTTGCGAAAAGGTATGGACGCAACGTTACAAGAAAGCCACTCGATCCGGTCCGACAAAAAAAGATAAAAGAAATATGCAGGCTTCTTGAGAACCATAATTTTCGGAGTTTGTTTGAAGATATTGACACTACACGTCTTCAAAACGGAGAGTTTCAGTTTGAATTTCATTTATCTGTTGATTTAATTAATTTTTATTTCCTAAATTTTGAATATAGACTCGTTAAGAAAAAGACAGAGTTCAGTCTCTCAACAATGTTAGAAGACCTAGCTGAAGCAGAAAAGCAGAAATCAGAGGCTCTTTTGGTCCAAGGATTTGAAAAAGCATGCAAAAAGATAGAGGCTCTTCAGGTTGAAGCATCAAATATTAAAGATGGTATTTGCGAAAGCATAGAAATTGATTTCTTTATTAGGGCAAGACGAACAACGAAGCTTGATGACTTAGGAATTCTTGATGAGAACAATGTTCGTCAAGTTCTAAGTCAAGGAAACGATGATACAGAAAGCGCTCTGGTTTTGGGGCCGCATGGGGACCTCATCTTGATTAACGCAGAAAATTTCTCCAGAGAGATTTGTCCATATTCTGCACTCTTGTTCACATTTGAACCACATATGAACATTTTAGGAACCAAAAGTGATAGCCGACTCGATGAGTTCATCAATGATTACTATAGCGACTTTCTTGCTATTACTTTGGGACATCTTGAGACTGGAAGATTTGTAGAATCCTTTGATGATACTTCGTATCATACTATCGAAGAGTTGAAGAAACTTATTATCATCAGCAATGAAAAGTATCCGGAATCTATTATCTATATCGGCCTGACAAAATCTTCGAACAGATGACGGATGGCTGACACCAGATTACTTGAGACAGTCATTTTTAAAGTTTTGGGTATCTGCTATGTATCACAACCCCATCCAAACTTGTGATAAGAGAATAGTATCACAAGGCTAAGAAAAATCGTGATCATAGAAAATGATTATAAAAACCCCGGCAAGGGCGCGATTGAAAATGCCCTTCCCATTCGATCTATTTGTGATGTGCCAGCTTAAAAATACTGTATAACCTGAAAGCCTGAATAAAAGGCCCGGTACAATAGGCTTGGCCCCAATGAAAAGGCTTCGCATTCCGATGGTAAACATTTCAAGAGTTCAGGTAAATGATCCTTTACGTTCGGGCTTAGCCGGACCCAGAAATAAATTCAGGCAACAGGGATACGGCGTAAAGTGGGAGGTTGTAAATTTTTCCATCCTTTTTGAAGTTAAGGAGGTTTGTACGCATGAGCTGGTCCGGTTTGAACTGTAAATCATAAGACTTCAGGCTTTTGCTCCTTGGATTAATACCTGCTTTAACCTCCAGTGGACAGATATTCCCTTGGGATTCGAAAAGAAAATCAAGTTCAGCCCTTCCGCCTTTGCTTCGCCAGTAGTAAAGCTGCTGATGAAAATGGGAAACAAGTTGCTGGGCAACATAATTCTCCACAAAGGCTCCTTCATATTCATTGAAAAGCCGCTCTCCTTGCGCCAAAAGCTCGACAGGTGATTTGGCCATGGCTCCCAGCAAGCCAACATCCAGGGCATATACCTTGAAACAACCTGTATTTGCATAATGCTTGAGTGGATGTTTGACGGTTTCAACCGCATTCGCAAGGTGTATCAGTCCTGTATCTTCCAGCCATTTAAAGGCATTTTCATACTCCCGTGCCCGTGCTCCCTTCCTGATAGCAGAAAAAACGAATTTTTTGTTTTCCCTTGCCAGATGTTTAGGTATGGATTCCCAAATCAGCGTGAGCTTGGGTATATCGGCTGCAGGGGCGTGTTTGGCGAAATCGAAAACATAAGATTTGATGATCTCTTCCTGAATCTCCCTGGTCTCCCGGGCATTACCAGTCTCGGCAAAGGTCTTTACTGCTTCCGGCATACCGCCAACAAAGTAATAACGGTGAAGCATATCGATCAAATGTGAATGAAACGCTTCAGCAAGGGGAATCAGTGAATCCACATCTTTAAGCACCTGTCTATATCTGGATTCTTCCATGGCATCCAGGAATTCCAGAAATGTCATCGGACAAAGATTGAGAAAATTCACCTTCCCTACAGGAAAAGATCCCGGACCGGACAATTTCAATCCAAGGAGAGAGCCTGCCGCCGCTATATGAACATCGTTTTTCTGTTCAGCGAAATATTTTAGCGAATTCAGGGCACGATTTGAAACCTGGATTTCGTCGAAGATAACCAGGTATTCCCCTGGTTGAATATCCAGATTCATATAAATGGAAAGTTCTTTAAGTATTCGCTCAGGATTAAGGTCTCGTTGGAAGAATTGGTCGAGACCGGGGTCTTCCTCAAAGTTGCAGTATGCAACATTTTCGTATTCATTGCGGCCGAATTCCCTCAGGATAAATGTTTTTCCTGTTTGCCTGGCACCCTGCAAAAGGAGTGGTTTTCTTCTGGGGGATGATTTCCATGCCAATAATTTCTCATAAATATCTCTTCTCATGGCATTGTATTTTGCCATGATCAGGTGCCTATGTCAAGGATATTCAGGCAAAA
>JAIOSR010000042.1 GCA_021107495.1 Desulfobacterales bacterium
CGGTTCAAGGTTAGATTCATGAAAGACAAGTTCGATTCTAAACCGAATGCAAAGTTCATTTAGTTCTTGCAGCACGCCAGGCGCTATTGCACACAAATCTGGAGCGAATTCTATTTCACTGAGGAAATATGAAGAAAATCGCAAAGCGATTAACCTTGAACTGTGAACCGTGAACCTGACAACCTGAGTAGTTGCAGGCAAACAAAGCGATGAAAGACAGAAAGGCGGAATGGGAAAATCCGAGGTCCAATATGATTATTAGCATTGCAAGTGGAAAGGGGGGCACTGGAAAAACTACCGTGGCCACTAATTTGGCCGTTTCTCTTGGTTCAGACGTCCAGATTTTGGACTGTGATGTGGAAGAACCCAATGCACACCTTTTTATTCGACCTGTTATCGAAGATATTCAGACCATCACCACGCCTGTTCCTAAAATAGACGAAAAAAAGTGCAACCTGTGCGGAAAATGCGCCGACATATGCCAGTTCAGGGCCATCATAGTAATCGGTGAAACGGTTTTGCCGTTTCATGAACTTTGTCACAGTTGCCGCGGATGTTTGCTGGTCTGCCCGGAAAAGGCCATCACCGAAACAGGCCGGGAATTAGGCGTTATTGAGAGGGGCCACAAAAACGGGCTGGAATTTGTCCATGGCAAATTGAGGATTGGCGAGGCAATGTCGCCCCCTTTGATCAACAAGGTTCGGGAGTATACCAGGGACGACGCTATCACTATTATTGACGCCCCTCCGGGAACGTCGTGCCCGGTCATTGCTGCAATGAACGGTGCGGATTTTATCCTGCTGGTCACGGAGCCCACTCCATTCGGTCTTTACGACCTGAAGCTGGCTGTAGAGGCCGTCAAGATCTTGGGGATTCCGTGTGGTCTTGTCATCAACCGGTCGGATATGGGGGATGACAAGGTGCATTCCTATGCCGAAAAGGAAAGCGTACCCATTCTCATGGAGATTCCATTTGATCGACAAATTGCAGAGGCATACTCGAGAGGAGAACTTTTAGTAGATGTTATGCCTGAGTGGAAGGAAAAATTCTTAGGACTATATCGTCGAATTGAAGAAATCGTAGGATAACCTGGAGCAATTTTTAATGAAGGAATTGGTTGTTATAAGCGGCAAAGGTGGAACCGGAAAAACCAGTTTGATGGCAGCTTTTGCGTCCTTGGCCGAAAACAAGGTTCTTTGTGATGCGGATGTTGATGCGGCGGATCTTCACCTTATCCTGGACCCCGAGATCAAAGAAAGCCACGATTTTCAGGGCGGCGCTACGGCGATCATTAATCAGGACAAATGCACCGAATGCGACCTGTGCAGGGAGTTATGCCTCTGGAATGCTATCAGCGAGGATTTTGTGGTGGATCAGATTGCATGTGAGGGGTGTGGTGTTTGTGTCTATTTTTGCCCTGAAGAGGCCATTGATTTTCCGATAAAGACATGTGGTGAATGGTTCCTGTCCGAAACGCGTTTTGGTCCCATGGCCCACGCCAGATTAGGGATTGCAGAAGAAAATTCCGGCAAGCTGGTTTCTCTCGTGCGCCAGGAGGGGAGGAAGCTTGCCGAAGAGAAGAAGCTGGATTTACTTTTGACCGATGGTCCTCCGGGCGTGGGATGCCCGGTGATTGCCTCCCTTGGCGGGGCAACGGCAGTGCTAATCGTGGCGGAGCCAACTGTTTCGGGGAGGCACGATATGGAGCGCGTGGCGCAGTTGGCCGCTCATTTTCGGGTTCCTGCCATGGTCTGTGTAAACAAGTTTGATCTCAACCCGGATCAGGCCCAGGCCATTGAGGACTTTGCAAGAGAAAAAGCCATAACCGTTTTGGGACGTATCCCCTTTGATCCCACCTTTACAAAAGCCATGATTCAGGGACAGACTATCTTTGAATACGACACGAATTCAAAGGCGGGTCTGGCCATTAAACACATCTGGAAAAAAATAGTCGAAAAAATTTGATATACTCACAAAAAGTCCATCAATCCCGCATGGCGGGAGAGGTGACGCCCTCGACCCAAAATAAGCGGTAAAATGGAGAAAAGGTAAACAAAACGTGTTGACAAACAAGAGTTGCTCCTATCTAATAGCAACATGCAAAATGGAAATGGCAATGATCGCCTTAGTCTTTTCATGAAACGATGCAAGCATAACAATCTCAAAGTAACACCCCAGCGTATAGCCATCTACAAAAAACTCATCGAATTGAAAAACCATCCTTCTGCCGACGCAATGTTCCAAACGGTTCGGCGGGATTTCCCCAATATATCTTTTGACACAGTTAACAGAACGCTTTTGACTTTCTCTGAAATCGGCATTGTTGATGTAATCGAGGGACACGGTCGACAACGTCGTTTTGATCCGGATATTAGCTGCCATCATCATTTTCACTGTGTGAAGTGCAAAGAAATAATAGACTTTTACAGTGCCGAATATGACAACTTGGAGATTCCGGAAAATATCAAAAAGAAATTTACGGTCCTAAGCAAAAGAGTTGTTCTAAATGGGATTTGTGACAAATGCACTGAATAAGAGAAAATGTGAATCTTCCGATTTATCATGATTACACGTTTTTTTAGATCATTTGTTACCTGTGTATACTCTATTTTCATGTAGAAACAGCTTAGGTTGTATTGCTGCCTCAATAAACAGCATCTGGTCTTTTTGCTCCGGGTCTGAAAGTCACATTGAATTCAGGGAAATTGAAAGTCAAATAAAGCTGAAAGGAGGTGTCGGAAGGTCGTTCTCTTTTGGGAAAATCCGGACTTTTAAACGGGTCTGTGCGGCTGTTAACTTCAAAGGTAAGGAGAAAAGGCATGAAGGAAATGAACAGAAGAGATTTTATGAAAACCGTGGTGATTGGCGGAGCCTCTCTGGGTTTAGGAAGTGCTATTTTGCACAAACCCTTAGATGCCCTTGCGAGCGGCAAATATGACATTGGCCAGTGTAAAAGCGTTAGGGTAACATGTGTTTCAGAGTTGGGGTGGAATGATACAAAAGTGCTTATTAAAAACATGAAAGCAGGGGGAGGACCAAAGGCCAACCAGTGGGATATTGGCTGGGATCTGGACAATGCTGCCGGAAGCTGTACCCTGATAGACATGGAGGCCCTCGACGGCACCCACCACAAATTCCTATTGGACACCGGGTGGAATGTAGATTACATGGACAAGTGCTTCCAGAGGGAAGGCGTAGACAGGATGCTGAAGAAGGGTGACATCGAATGCCTTGTTATCAGCCATGAGCATCTCGATCATTACTGGGGTCTTGAATCAACTCTGAAGAATAATCCTGAGATAAAGGTTTTCATCCCGAGCACATTTTATTCCGAGGGAATGAATTTTATGAATGGGACTAATTTTCCAAAGGCCAAGGCAACCAACAACGTTCCCCACCGGGGCAAACTGGTACAGTGCAAACCGGGACATATCAACAAACTATATGATGGCTGTGCGCTCGTGGCCTTTGATCTGCCCATTGTGATTAGAGTGCGTGGCGAGGAGTCTCTGTACTTCAATGTCAAGGATAAAGGTATGGTTTGTGTCACGGGCTGCTGCCATCAGGGTATCCTGACCTTTGCCGACTTTGCCCAGAAGAAGATCGTGGGCGGGGATAAAATGTATGGGGTCTACGGAGGTCTCCACATTGCACCCTTTGGCCCGATTAAACCGGAACGGGCCCATCTTATCACGGGCATGGCCAAATACAATTTCGAGAAGGTTGCCTGCAATCACTGTACAGGGCTCAAGGCGGTCGAGAAGATGATAGAACTCGGCTACCCGCTTGTAAAAGGTTCAGGAAAACATGGATCTGTGAGTCAACTTTATGTGGGCGCCGGCGATGAGGTCTTCTTTGGTTAGAAAGGTTTTTTCGTGATTCATTAAACGCTTTGGGCCTTTTCCGGGTAGCCCGGGCAAAAAAAAGCAGGGCCGTTGGGCCCTGCTTTTTGCTTTGTGAGGCCCGGGATTTGATCATTCCGGGCTTAGATTTTATTTAAGAGATTGTCCAATCAAGACCTCTTTAACAAACAGAGGCCTGAAAATGGAGCGCTCATAG
>JAIOSR010000304.1 GCA_021107495.1 Desulfobacterales bacterium
GAAAGCACCAAGACCGCCGGATGGTTCCTTCCTGTAACGATAGTACTTGTCTTCATATCTCTTCTGGCAGTGGGCCAGGGCAGAGGTCCATGTGTGGGCAAAGTCCGGTCCCACAATAAAATCCGGAGAATCAATGCCATATGGATCCACTGATACTTTCTCCTTAACAACCAGATTCGGCGTAGCACCCCCCTGAATACCCTTGAAGTGAAAATCGGGCTTGTAGTAAATCCCCCACATCTTTTCAGTGATCAACGAGCCGTCCTCGCTGGAATACAGCGGGGCGTCCGTATCCACATGAATAACCGGCGGCATCTTACCGGCGTTGTCCATGCCGTATGTTGGTTTTACGCCCAAGGTCCCTTCCTGAAGAGACCAGTATGTCCACATCTTAACATCGGGATGAACATTCCCCTGGTTGTCTGTGACGTCAATCCTGTCGGGCAGGTCCAGCATATCCCAGAAAGTATTTGCCCACGGCCCCGCGCCAATAACAACATGATCACATTCAATTCGGCCTTTTGAGGTTTCTACCGCGGTTACGCATCCATTATAAGGCAACCCCGTCACACGGGCGCCGGTCAGGATTCTAACACCCTCGGCCTCCGCCTTGTCCGCTAATCGGTAGAGTGCCTTTGAGTTGTGTGCTTAACCCCCCTTTTTTTCATGCAGGATGGAGGTCACATTTTTGGCCTGCCAGTCCTCAAAGACGTTCTCCCTCATGTACTTGAGGCAGTCTTTTTCCCCTTCAATGAATTTAGAGTCATATCCGATATCTTCCTGCCTGCCATGGATATCGGCCACATCGGCATGCATGCACTCAGGAGAGATCTGCATATAACCCACAGGGAGGTACCCGTATCCTTCGGCATCCTCCTCCCATACATCCACGCTATGGGCAATCAATTCCTGCATGGCCGGTTGATAATAGTTGTTGCGTATGACACCACAGGCAATCCCTGAGGCACCGGCACCTATGGCGGTCTTGTCAATGACAAGAATATCCCTGCCCGAACCGCGCCTCTTGGTCCTCAACTCCTTTGCCAGATGGTAAGCAGTGCTCAATCCGTGGATACCTGCTCCGATAATTATGTATTTCATATGGGTTGGCAATGACATTGTTTTACCTCCCTGAATCTTAATATATTTTGACCGCTGTAATGAGTGATATTGGTCAAATATCTTTGGACTATTTGATTTATTTTCCCCTCTACTTGAAGGGGTCCCACCGAACCGTCTGGTTTTCGTAAGAAGGCGGGAACTGCTGCAAAAATTTATCATAATAATATAGTTCTTTGAACGAAGCAAAAGGCAGGCCATATGCGGCTTTGGGCCTCGACTCCATCTCTTTGGGATCAATCTTCTTAGCAACGATGTCGTCCATCACATCGTCCATACCCGTGCCCATTGCAAACCTGAGCTTTTCACGATTTGCGATCTTCTCAGGGAGCATATCTCTGAATGCCTCTCGCAGAATATATTTTTCGACCTGCTTTTCTCCGTAGATCTTCCATTCCATAGGGATCTTCTTGCTGAATGCAACAACCTTTGCATCTAAAAAAGGCGTTTTATAAACCACGGCATTGGCCATCCATGCACGGTCTAAACGTCTCAATGCCGTATTGTATGCGATGTCCAACAACTTCTGGGCAAGCCGTTCTCTCTGTTCATTGCTTTTCACCTTAGGGTTTTTTAAAACCATACGATATCCGCCGAACAACTCATCAGCACCCTCACCAACCAGGACGGCATTACTGTATTCTTTCACTATTTTTGAAACATAGTAGTTGGAGATAATCCCGGATATGCAGTCCTCATCAAAGCTTTCCAGGTACCATACGGCATCAGGTATAAACTCAGAAATATCCGTATCTGTAATTTCGTAGATATGATGTTCCATTCCCAAAAAATCGGCCATCAATTTGGCATTTTCAAGGTCAGGCCCCTTAGCGCTTTTAACCGTACCGGTAAAAAGGTGCAGGTCAGGATTAAACTCCTTTGCTATGGCCGCGACAATGGAGCTGTCCAAGCCCCCGCTCATAGAAATGGCATTTACATCATCCATTCTCCTTTTTACCGCCTCTATAACAAGTTCTCTGAGCATATTGGCCGCCTGCTTAAGGTCTTCTCCAGGGTCCGGCACTTCGGGTGCAAAGGGCTCAAATTCTTTAAGTCCCGTCTTCGAGCTGTATATATGGCCCGGAGGAAGTTCCTCAATATTGAAGTGGACATGATCTTTCAGGCCTTTCATTTCGGAGCTAAAGTAGAATACATCATTGACCGATCCGTAAAACAGGGGCCTGGCGCCCACTGCATCACGCGCCAAGATGACTTCATCATCTTTTTCTATGATGGCACATGAAAAGCTTCCATCTAGGTATTTAAAACAGTTCCTTTCGTACTTCTCGTAATATTCTCTAAAAAGACTTATGTCATTCTGACCCTTTGGCCTTTCATTAAATAGTTTTCCATCAAACAGAATATACGGGGTTTCCTCAAGCGATGAGCAATAGGTCCTGTCAGGGGACAGGTTAATTTCATTAACTCCCAAAGCGCCCCTGGCATCGGTCAGCGACCGGACAAGGCTATTGTCCGGCCCACGATGACGCATGAGATTAAGCATCTTTCCAATTTCCGTTGAACTGTCTGTATCAATTTTTCCGTGTTGTGAAATAATTCCTGCCAAACTTGCCATTAAGAGACCTCCAAGTCAGGTTATTTGTCATGCGAGTTACTTTACAAAAATTTTTCCCAGATTAGCCGTTGTGAGGGGGTCATCCATATACATTCCCAGGCCGATTCGTTTGATCGATTCCATTCCTTTTTCGTCATAAACCGGCATCTCCACTTCGGGTGCGTCCCCCGGGCTAACCTGTTCGGCAATCCTTATGCACTTTTCCAGCTTTTCAAATGAGAAATCGATAAGATAGCGGAGAAAGGCGAAGGGATGCCGGATCATGTGAACACCGTATTTAAGGCACAGGGCCTGTCCCATCCTGGCATCTGCATAGGCCTGTTCTGTCGGGTGCTCCTCATGTGTTGTGCCCGCGCTTTGAAATGTGGGCAGATCCAGCATAAGGTTCAGATGGGCCATAAGGATGTTTAAAAGGTTGTGGCTGATCAGGCCGTAATTAGGATTATACTCGATCCTCGGATCTGCAATTGTGGGATATCCGGCGTGCACACAGATTGCGCCGGGATTCAGCAATTGTGCAGCACAAATGCCAAAGAGGACCTCTGCATGGGTCATGGCCAACACGCCGTTATAACAATAAGGAGCGCTGATGCCTGCCATGGGCATTGCCGAGATAAATACGGGGAGCCCGGCCCTGACCACCTTGACAAAATCATCGGAGAAATTCTCATTAACCTCCAGAGGGGGGCGCGTGAGACAAAAAACGATCATGATATTCCCCCTTTCCGCATAAATCTCCTTTGCCCTTTCAAGGGAGGCATCCGAGGTCACTGCGACATAGAGGGGCTTGGTGCAGTTCTCAGCCATGATGTTCATCTGCTGGACTTCGTCCTTGAGTTTTATACCCCGTCCCATGCCGGCCACCATCCGGTTTTCTTCGGCGATTTGTGCAATCCGGGCCGCGTGTTCGGGTGTGGGAAAGACCCCGCCTTTTCCTGCCTTGTCGTCATAGATATACGGCGCCGTGCCACCGATGAAAAAACTGTTCATGGGAACAAAAAAGTCAGACACCCCCGGAACAGTCTCAAGACACTTCTCGACTAATCCGGCTGTCACATAAACCCGGTCTTCATAGACCACGGACAGACCATCCGGCTCGAACTTCCTGAAGAGATCCTGCATTTCCGGCTGCTTACAGCCGACCCCGAGGTTTTCCAGTGCCCAGATAGCATCCTGGTGGACCTGTAGCAACATATCTACCGTATTATTACCCAGTAGAGATGTTGATATTTCAACCCGCTCCTGTTTCAAATCTCTCTCCTCTTAAGACAACTCAAAATATAAATTTTTGGACACGCTAAAGCATCTCTCAGCATTCTTTACCATTTATGCGAAGTGATTCTTCTCCC
>JAIOSR010000035.1 GCA_021107495.1 Desulfobacterales bacterium
CGAGCTGGCGGAAAAATATTTTTTTCTGTGCCTCGGGAGAAGAATAACCCCGGTAGTAGTCAAGCCCGATCTCTCCCCATGCCACGATTTCTGGTTCGGATGCCATGGATATCAGGGTATTCAGGTCTTCGGTTTCACATTCATCTGCGCTGTGGGGATGATAGCCCACCGCTGCAAAGACAAAATCATATTTTTGAGAAAGCTTAAAGGCGGCAATTGAGCTTTCGCGATCTATGCCCATGGTTATGATGTGGGTTATCCCGCCCTGTGCGGCCCTTTCAAGGACCATTTCCCGGTCCCCGTCAAAATCGTCCATATCAAGGTGCGCATGGCTGTCGATCAGCATAATTTCTCCCTAACAGTTCAATATCATGGGGCTTTACCTATGCCCCGCTTCCCTGTCTAACAAGGCACACTTATAATCCATCGTCCCTGCTTTCGCAAATAATTATGTTGCATATTCTGAGAAATGCTCTAAAATTATAGCAATAAGGGCTTAGATAGTGGATATTAGTGATTTTTTGGCCTTTCCCCTTGATCATGAAATATTTATAGGAGGCCGTACGAAAACTCACCATAGTTGTCATTTCGAGCATAACGAGAAATTCTATTGTGTTGAAAATGCGCCGGTTTTAGATTTCTCTCTTCGGTCGAAATGACATAAAAACGATTCTCGGACAACCTCCCAGGGGGCGTAAGAACCAACAATATTTTCAATTTTGAGGTTTAGTTATTTATGGCCGCGGTTCCGGAAAAGAAAATAGCTGACTCGGGCACGGGTGAAAGGTCCCTTGAAGAGCAGCTCGAATATCAAAAAAAGCTTAACAATATTACCAACAGGATACATGGGGCCAATGACATCAATGATATTTTGCTCAATCTCCAGAGCGAGATATTGGGGCTCTTTGATGCCGACCGTATTACTGTCTATGTGGTTGACGGCGTCAAAAAACAGATTATTTCAAGGTTCAAGGCAGGTGACGAAGTCAACGAGATCAGGGTGCCGATCACAAACTCAAGTATCTCCGGCTACTGCGCCGCATCGGGCAAGATCGCCAATATTAAGAATGTATATGATCAAAATGAACTCAAAGCCATAAATCCGCAATTGAATTTCGATAAAAGCTGGGACCAGAAATCGGGTTATAAGACGACCCAGGTCCTGGTGACACCCGTTGTCTACAACAAGTATCTCTTAGGCGTTATACAGTTAATCAATAAAAGGGCTGGAGAGCGTTTCACAAAGGAAGACGAAACCTCTGTCCAGGATATTGCAAAGGTCTTAGGTACCGCCTTTTTTAAAAACCAGAAAGCCGCGCAAAAGACCAAGCCGACAAAATATGACTACCTTATTACGAACAATATCATCAGCAATAAGGACCTGACCGAGGCCATGCCCATGGCAAGAAAGCTCAAGAAGACCGTGGAATCGATCCTCATGAGCGATTATAGCGTGTCCAAGGATGATATTGGCAAATCCCTCTCGGATTTCTACAAAACCCGTTTCATTCCATATGATGACAAGATGGTTATCCCCGGCCAGCTTTTGAAAGGCCTAAAGGTGGGCTTTTTAAGGAACAATGTCTTTGTCCCTGTGGCCCAAACCGGTGACAAAGTGGTTTTGGCCATGGAAAATCCCAATTTCCTTCCTGCAAGGGATGCGGTTAAACGTCTTATCAAGGCCAAGGGGTTTGAGTTTTGTGTGTCCTTAAAAGAGGACATCATGGCGATGATAGACCTGTTCTTTGATGTGAAAAGAACGGAAATGCTGACGGATTCCGGAAGCATCGAGGACATCCTGGGACAACTGGAACCCGGCTCCGAAGAATTTGATGATGAGGATGATGGGGTGACGGAAGAAGACAGCGCCATTGTCCAGCTTGTCAACAAGATGATTGTTGATTCTTTCAACAGGGGCGCTTCCGATATCCACATCGAACCACGGCCGGGTAAACAGAATGCAGTCATCAGGATCCGGGTGGACGGGGCCTGCCAGATTTATCAGACCATACCCTATACCTACAAAAGGGCCATGGTCTCCCGCCTCAAGATTATGTCGGACTTGGACATATCCGAAAGACGGCTTCCCCAGGACGGAAAGATCAAACTAAAGAAATATGTACCCCTGGACATTGAACTCAGGGTTGCAACCATCCCTACCGCGGGCCAGAATGAGGACGTGGTCATGCGTATTTTGGCTGCCGGCGAACCCTTACCATTGGACAAGATGGGCATGAGCGGAAGAGATTACGATGAATTAATCTCGATGATCACAAAGCCATACGGAATTGCGTTGGTTGTGGGTCCTACAGGGAGCGGGAAGACCACAACCCTCCATGCGGCCCTGCATCATATTAATAAGCCTGAGACAAAGATCTGGACGGCAGAGGACCCCGTTGAGATCACCCAGGAAGGCCTTCGCCAGGTACAGGTTCAGCCCAAGATCGGGTTCACTTTTGCTACTGCAATGAGGGCCTTTTTGAGGGCCGACCCTGATGTGATCATGGTGGGTGAAATGCGTGACCATGAGACCGTTTCAACGGGTATCGAAGCGTCCCTGACCGGCCACTTGGTCTTCAGCACGCTTCATACGAACAGCGCACCTGAGACCATCACGCGGCTTTTAGACATGGGCATGGACCCCTTTAATTTTGCCGATGCCCTTCTGGGGGTCCTGGCACAACGCCTGGGAAGGACCCTTTGCAAGGACTGTAAGGAAAAATACCATCCTGACAGGGAAGAATTTGATTCCTTAGCCAGGAATTATGACGGCGATTTTGATGCAATGGGGTTCGAGTACAATGATGACTTTGTCCTTTACAGACCCAAGGGTTGCTCGAAATGCGCCAACACCGGTTACAGGGGCAGGACCGGTCTCTTTGAGGTCCTTACGGGCACGGACGAGATGAAATCATTAATCCAGAACCGGGCCAAGATGGAAGACCTGCGGA